>NZ_SMLD01000339.1:0-3274 GCF_004352805.1 Nonomuraea mesophila | reverse complement strand
ACCACGCCCCCGGCACCGCTCCCGACCACGCCCCCGGCACCGCATCCCGCCGACTCCCCGGCCGGTTCCCCGGCCGGCTTCGCGGTCAGCTTGTGGGTCAGTTCCCCGGCGAGCCGGTCCACCCGCCGGTCCAGTTCGGCGTACGTCAGGGTGTCCTGGCCGCAGCTCACGGCCACCTGGTCGGGGTGGGCCGCCATCGCCTGCGCGACCAGCTCGGGCACCCGGGCCACGGGGCCGGGACCGCCCGCGGTCGCCCACTCGGGTGGTGGGCCGCCCGCCGACTCGATCAGCGCCTCGTCGGCGGCCGTGAGCACCGGCAGGCGGGACAGCGGCGCGTGCCTGTTCCCCGCGTCGGCCACCCCGCGCAGCAGCACCTCGAACCGCGCCGCCAGCCCCGCCACCGTGGCCGCGTCGAACAGCCCGGCGTCGTAGCCGAAGGCCACCCGCAACCGCCCGGGCGCCCGCCACGCCTCCACCGTCAGGTCGAACTTCGCCTGCCGGTAACCGTCGTCGAAGAACGACATCCGCAGGTCGCCCAGCCGGTCGCGTGCCCCGCCGCCGGTCTGGCCGTTCAGCGCGAACAGGGTCTGGAACACCGGCTTCCTGGTGATGTCCCGCTCCACGTCGAGCTCCGCCAGCAACTGCTCGAACGGCACGTCCTGGTGCGCCATCGCGTCCAGGACCGTCCTGCGCGTACGGGCCAGCAGTTCCTCCAGCGTCGGGTCGCCCGACAGGTCGCCCCTCAGCACCAGCGTGGTGCTGAGATAACCGACGAGCGGCTCCAGCTCCACCCGGTTGCGCCCCGCCGTGGGAGAGCCCACCAGTACGTCGTCCTGCCCGGTGTGCCGGGACAGCAGAACCTGGTAGGCGGCCAGCAGCACCATGAACAGCGTCACCCGGTGCCTGAGCGCCGTCGACTCCAGCGCGGACAGCAGGTCGCCGGGCACGTCCAGCAGGTGCGCGCCGCCCCTCGACGGCTGAGTTCCGTGTGGCCGGTCGGTGGGCAGGTCCAGCGTGGGCGCATCGGCGAGCCGGGCCCGCCAGTACTCCAGCGCCTCCCCGTGGTCCTGCTCCCGCTGCCAGAGGGCCACGTCCCCGTGCTGCACGGCCAGGGCGGGCAGCCCCGGCGGACGGGCCGCTTCGTCCCCGGCCGCTTCGTGCCGGGCCGACTCGTACAGGGTCGCGAGGTCGTCCAGGAGGACGGTGATCGACCAGCCGTCCGCGACGATGTGGTGGAGCACCGCGCACAGCACGTGATCATCCGGCCCGAGCCGGATCAGGGAGAGACGCAGCGGCGGCGCCGCCCCGAGATCGAGCGGCGCGTTGGTGCGGGCCGCGACCAGCCGGCGGGCCTCGTCCTCGTCGCGGGCGTCGAGCCGTTCGACGTGGACGGGCGAGGGGCGTTCGACGACGGCGACCGGCCGCCCGTCCACCTCGGGGAAGCGGGTACGCAGCGGCTCGTGCCTGGCGACCAGCCCGGTCAGCGCCCGCCGCAGCGCCTCCTCGTCGAGCGGGCCCCGGAGCCTGCGCACGACGTACATGTTGTACGAGGCGTCGCCCGGATCGAGCCGGTGCAGGAACCACAGACGTTCCTGGGCGGGGGAGAGCGGCGGCAGCGTGCCCGCCGGGCGGGGGAGCAGCGGCCGGTCGGGAGCGCTGTCCTGGCCGTCCAGCGTCGCGGCGAACCCGGCCACCGTCGGGTGTGCGAACAACTCCCGCAGTGACGCCGGCGTGCCCGCGGCCGTCAGCCGGGCGATGACCCGGGTCGCCAGCAGCGAGTGGCCGCCGAGTGCGAAGAAGTCGTCGCCGGAGCCGAGGTCGCCCGTGCCCAGCACCTCGGCGAAGATCCGCGCCACCTGCCGCTCCCTGGCGGTGGCCGGCCGCCCGCCCCGCCCCGGCGCCGGACGCGACGGAGCCGGCAGCGCCAGGCGGTCCACCTTGCCGTTCGGGGTCAGCGGCAGGGCGTCGAGTGCCACGACCGCCGAGGGCACCATGTACGCCGGCAACCACTGCGCCGCCCGCTCCAGCAGGTCCGCGGGAGCAAAAGGCGCCACGTAGGCCACCAGCAGGTCGTCCCGCGCCACCACGGCCGCCTCGCGCACCTGCGGATGCCGCAGCAGCGTGGCCTCGACCTCGCCCGGCTCGACGCGGTGGCCTCGTACCTTGACCTGGCCGTCGTCCCGTCCGAGGAACTCGAGCGTGCCGTCGCCGAGCCACCGGACCCGGTCGCCTGTACGGTACCGGCCGCCCTCGAACGGCTCCGGAGGCTCGCCCGGCCCGCGCAGGTAGCCGAGCGCGACCCCCGCCCCGCCGATGACCAGCTCTCCCGGTACGCCGACCGGCGCGGGCGCCCCCCACCGGTCGAGCACCTGGACGGTCGTGTTGGCCAGCGGCCGGCCGATGCCGACCCGCTCGGGCGACTCGGGGACCTCCCAGGCGGTCGACCAGATCGTGGTCTCCGTCGGCCCGTACAGGTTGAACAGCCGCCGCGCCCGCCCCCGCAGCTTCCTGGCCAGAGCCGGCGGCAGCGCCTCGCCCCCGGCCAGCGCGACCAGCCCCGCCGGGTCGAGCCCGCCCGCGAGCAGCATGCTCCACCCGGACGGCGTCGCCTGCACGTGCGTCACCCCGCCGCGGCCGATCAGCCGGGCCAGCGCCACGCCGTCCCGCGCGGTGGCGTCGTCGGCCAGCACCAGCCGCCCGCCCGTCACCAGCGGCAGGTACAGCTCCAGCCCCGCGATGTCGAACGACAACGACGTGCCGCCCAGCCACGTGTCCCCGGGACGGGACCCGAGCAGGTCCGCCATCCCGGCCAGCAGGTTGACCAGCGCCGAATGCGGCACCGCCACGCCCTTCGGCACCCCGGTGGACCCGGAGGTGTGCAGCACGTAGGCGGGAGTGCGCGGCCCCGGCCCCTCCTGCCGCGGCGCGAGGCCCGGCCGGGAGCCGGACGAGGCGCCCTCGACGGGCTCGGGAAGGGGCACCCGCGTGAGGTGCCCGGGGAGAGGGGCCGACGGGACGGCGAGCGCGAGCCGTACCCCCGCCCGCTCCACCATCGCGGCGACCCGCGCCTCCGGCAGCGCCGGATCCACCGGCAGGTAGGCGGCGCCCGCCAGCATGACGCCGAGCAACGTCCCCGGCAGGTCGGCCGTACGCGGCAGGCACACCGCCACCACCGATCCCGGCCCGGCGCCGCACGCCCGCAGCCGCCCGGCGACCGCCCGCGCCTGCGCCGCCACGTCGGCGTACGAACGCCGCCCCCCGCCGCGCTCCCCGC
>NZ_SMLD01000338.1:0-3307 GCF_004352805.1 Nonomuraea mesophila | reverse complement strand
ACCCGCCGCGAGGTCATCCGCTGCCTCAAACGCTATGTCGCCCGCGAGGTCTACGCATTGATCAAAGCAGCGACAGCCGACCACGCTCCTGACCCAGCCTGACCACTTGACGAACATAGGGGCATCCAAACGATCGCCGTC
The DNA here is from genome assembly GCF_004352805.1 of Nonomuraea mesophila. Lineage (NCBI taxonomy): Bacteria > Bacillati > Actinomycetota > Actinomycetes > Streptosporangiales > Streptosporangiaceae > Nonomuraea > Nonomuraea mesophila. The sequence continues at coordinate 3,166 of NZ_SMLD01000338.1, read as the reverse complement.
GAGGACCTGACCGTGCGCAACCTGGTCAAGAACCGCCGCCTGGCCCGCGCCATCTCGGACGCGAGCTGGCGGGAGTTGCGGTCGATGCTGGAGTACAAGGCGGCCTGGTACGAGCGGACGCTGGTGGCGGTGGATCGCTGGTTCGCCTCCAGCAAGCTGTGCTCGGTGTGCGGGGCCTTGCAGGAGACGATGCCGTTGCATGCCCGCGAGTGGGAGTGCGCCACCGTTCCCTGAGGTCGCGCCGGACGCCCTCACTTGCCGGCGTGCGCGCCCCTGGGCAGGTCGAGCCGGCCGAGGAAGTCCCTGATCAGGCGGGCCACGTCGTCGAGGGCGCTCTCCAGGAGGAAGTGTCCGCCTTCGAGCAGGTGGATCTCGGCCTCGGGCACGTCGGCGGCGAAGGCGCGGGCGCCCTCGGGGCCGAAGATCTCATCGCCCTTGCCCCAGACGGCGAGCACCGGCGGCCGGCGTTCGCGCAGGACCTTGTGCAGGCGCGGGTAGAGCGGCGGGTTGGTGGCGTAGTCCAGGAACAGGGAAAGCTGGATGCGGTCGTTGCCGGGACGGGACACCAGGGCGACGTCGTGGTGCCAGGTGTCGGGGCTGACGAGGCTCTCGTCGGGCACGCCGGTGACGTACTGCCAGCGGATCGCGTCGAGGGTGAGCGCCTGCCGGACGGCCTTCTCGGTCTCCGGGGTCTGCTCGCGGTGGTAGTCCCAGACGCTCGTCCAGAAGCTCGGGACGAAGCCGGCGTCGTAGGCGTTGCCGTTCTGGGTGATGATCGCCGTGATCGCGCCGGGGTCGTTCAGGACGAGCCGCCAGCCGATCGGGGCTCCGTAGTCCTGCACGTGGATGGCGTAGCGGGTGACGCCGAGCCGGTCCAGCAGTCCCGCGGTGAGGTCGGTGAGCGCGTCGAAGGTGTAGTCGAACTCCTCGACGGGCGGTGCGTCGGACAGCCCGAACCCGAGGTGGTCGGGAGCGATGACGTGGTAGCGGTCGGCCAGTGCCGGGATGAGTTCGCGGAACATGTACGAGCTGGTCGGGAAGCCGTGCAGCAGGACGAGGGTGGGCGCGTCCGCGGGTCCGGCCTCGCGGTAGAACAGCCGCCGGCCCTGCACGGTCGCGTAACGGTGGTGGACATTCGCCATGACTAACCCCCTGAAGTTGCTTCTACGGTTAGACTGAAGCAGGAGTAAGACTAACCCGTCAAGAGCTGCAAAGGGGTTAGAAGTGGTCGAGACCATGACCTGGCCGAGTGATGACGTGCTGTTGGACCTGCTGAACAGCACTCCGATCGTCGGCGGGGTCGCCCAGGACCTTCTCGCCGATCCGGCCGAGGCACGTGACTGGTTGCGGCAACGGGGAGGCGACGGGTCGCCCGAGGAACGCGACGCCGTCCGGCAGGTCAGGGACACGTTGCAGGGCGTGGTCCGCGGCGACCGGCCGGTGAGCGACCTGGCGCCTTTCCTCGAAGGCGCCACCTACCGCCCGGCCGTGTCGAAGCGGGGCGTGGAGTGGTCGCTCGACGCCCCGCCGGGGCGGGCGACGAGCGTCAGGGTGCTGCTGGCCTGGGACGCGCTGGAGCGTACGCGGCCCGGACGGCTGAGGCCCTGCGCGAACACCGAGTGCGGGCTGTTCCTTCTCGACCGCAGCAAGACCAACCGGGCCCGCTGGTGCTCGATGGCCGTGTGCGGCAACCGGATGAAGGCCAGGCGGCACTATCAGCGCACCCAGCGGCCGCCGGCCGGTGCGTGCTGAGCATTTCGACGAACGTTTCTACACCTGGCCGCACAACGCCGTGACCGGCACGGGGGCGGACCGCGCCGGGTCCATCCGCCGGTCCCCGCCCTCATGGGCGCCCCACGGGCCCGGCGCTCCGGGCCGTTCGCCGTCGGGTACGGCATGAAAGTTTCACCGTCCGTTGACGTCAGGAAAGCGCTTTCCTAGCGTGTGGGCCGAGCTCCCATGACGACCCCGATGCCGCGGGCCCCGCGGCACTCACTCCGGCACCCCGACGACGAAAGTGAGACGACAATGGGACGAGCAGTCACGCTGCGGCTCCAGGCGGCGCTGGCCGCGATGGTCACCGCGGCCGCGGTCGGTGTGGTCTTACCGATCACCCAGGCGTCGGCGGCGGCCGGCACCGCCACCGGCTTCGCGACCGGCAACGGCGGGACCACCGGCGGCGCGGGCGGGCAGACGGTGCGCGCCACCACGGGCACCGCGATCCATGCGGCCCTGTGCGGCCGGGCCAGCAGCAGCACCCCCATCACCATCGAGGTCGAGGGGACCATCAACCACGGCAACACCTCCAAGGTGTCGGGCGACAGCTGCAACACCGCCGCCGGCGTGATCGAACTCAAGCAGATCAGCAACGTCACGATCATCGGCGTCGGCAACGGCGCCGTCTTCGACCAGCTGGGCATCCACATCCGCGAGGCCCGCAACATCATCATCAGGAACGTGACGGTCCGCAACGTCAAGAAGTCGGGCTCGCCCACCTCCAACGGCGGCGACGCCATCGGCATGGAGAGCGACGTCCGCAACGTCTGGGTCGACCACGTCACCCTGGAGGCCTCGGGCGGGGAGTCGGAGGGCTACGACGGGCTCTTCGACATGAAGAACAACACCCAGTACGTCACCCTGTCCTACAGCATCCTGCGCAACTCCGGCCGGGGCGGGCTCATCGGATCCAGCGAGAGCGACCGCTCCAACGGCTACGTCACCTTCCACCACAACCGGTACGAGAACATCGACTCCCGCACCCCGCTGCTGCGCGGAGGCGTCGCCCACATCTACAACAACCACTACGTCGACCTCCACGAGTCCGGCATCAACTCCCGGGCCGGCGGCCGCGCCAAGGTGGACAACAACTACTTCGAGGACTCCAAGGACGTCCTCGGCACCTTCTACACCGACGAGGCCGGCTACTGGCAGGTCGGCGGCAACATCTTCGACAACGTGACCTGGTCGAGCCCCGGCGACGAGAACAACCCCGCCGGCCCGGACCCGCAGTCCAACACCTCCGTCAGCATCCCCTACCCCTACAACCTCGACGGGGCAACCTGCGTGCCGGACATCGTGCGGCAGACGGCGGGCGCCAACAAGGGGCTGCTGGAGTCGGGGGGCGACTGCTCCTCGCCGCAGGAACCCACGACGCCCCCGACCGACC
>NZ_SMLD01000337.1:0-3324 GCF_004352805.1 Nonomuraea mesophila | reverse complement strand
GTCCTCGCCCGTGTCGTCACCGGCCGTCTCGGCCGAGCCGTTCGGCACGCCGGTCAGGGATCCCATGGCGCTGCCCTCGAAGTACGGCCAGGCGGTCTCCTTGTCCGTCTCGGCGACGACGATCGTGTGCGCCACCCGCAAGGGGACCGTGCTCGCCTGGGACCTGTCCCCGGGTGACGGCACTGCGGGTGACGGCACTGCAGGTGACGGTGCTCAGACCGTCGTCCGGATCGCCGACGACGGGGCGGCGGCCACCTCGGTGGCCGCCGGGCGCATGGGCGACCGGCCGGTGGTCGCCTCGGGGCACGCCGACGGCACGATGCGGTTGTGCAGCCTGACGGGCGAGAGCCTGGCCCGCCACCGGGCCGGCGACCCCATCATCGCGGTCACGGTCACGGGCGAGGGCACGGCGATCGCCGTGTCGCAGAAGTACGACGTCGTCAGGGACCTGCACAGCGTCGTGCGGCTGTGGGACATCAGCACCGGCAAGCAGATCGGTTCCTCGATCCGCGATCACTACCAGGGGGTCGCGAGCCTGGCGTTCGGGCGGCTCGGCGGCGACGACGTGCTGGTCACTGGGGACGGGCGCGGGCGCGTCCGGGTGTGGCGCCTGCCTTCGGGAAAGCTGCGGCACTCGTTCGGCATGGGCACCTACAGCGGGATCGAGCTGCTGACCTGCGGCGAGGTGGCGGGCCGGCCCGTGGTCGTCTCCACGCACCAGAACGCCACCCTCCGCGTGCACGACCTGGCGACGGGCAAGCGCAGGAAGATGTGGAACTTCAGCGGTGTGAGCCCTGACGACCGGGGCACCATCGCGCTTGTGGCGGGGCGGCTCGGGGACCTGCCCGTCGCGGCCGTGACCCACGCCCCCGTCGGCAGCGAGATCTTCGTCCGGGTCTGGGACCTCGACGACGGCGAGGTCATCGGCACGCTGGGCGCCGCGGCCGGGGGCGCCGCCCAGGCCCTGGCGCTGGCCGAGCTCGACGGCAGGCAGGTGGTCGCGGGCGTGGACGGGAACAGGACGGTACGGATCTGGAGCCTCGGCCCGCCCTGACGCGCATGGCGCCCCGGACGGCGACCGTGCACGAAGCACCGGACGGCGACCGTGCACGAAGCATCCGGTCAGGCGGACGGCCCGGCGGCGGGCACACCGGCGCGGTCGCGGAGTGCGTCGATGCGCCTCATGATCGGGGTGGCGGTGAGGCCGTGCAGGGCGACCGAGGCCACCACGGTGAAGCCCGTCACCGCCCACAGTTCCCGGGCGGGCACGCCGAAACCGGTCTGGCCCAGCGCGTATGCCAGGTAGAACAGCGACCCGATCCCCCGGATGCCGAAGAAGGAGATCACCAGGCGTTCCCTGGGTCCTGCCGGGCCGCGTACCTGGGCGAGCCAGCCCGTCAGCGGCCGGATGACGAGCAGGAGCAGCAGCCCGACGGCCGCGCCGCGCCACGTGAGCCCGGACAGGCCGCCGACGGCGACGAAGCCGCCGAGCAGGAGCAGCAGCCAGGCGGTGAACAGCCGCTCGATCTGCTCGACGAAGCCGTGCAGGACGTTGTTGTAGCCGTGGCCGTGCTCGCCCCGCCTGATGGCGCAGGCGGTGACGAAGACGGCGACGAAGCCGTACCCGTGCACGAGTTCCGTCACCCCGTACGACAGGAGCGTGGCGGCGAGTGCGACGAAGCCGTCGCGGCGTTCCGACAGGCGCAGCCCTTCGGACGGGGCTCGGAAGAACAGCCGGCCGAGCAGCCAGCCGATCAGCAGGCCGGAGACGACGCCGGCGGCGGTGCGGTAGAGCACGTCCATGAGCGCCCACTCCCCGAGCCGGCCGGCGCCGCCGGCCACCGCGACGGCGATGGCGGCGTACACGAAGGGGAAGGTCAGCCCGTCGTTGAGCCCGGCCTCCGAGGTGAGGGCGAAGCGCACCTCGTCGTCGGCGTTCTCGGCGTCGACGGGCTCGCCGACGTGCACGTCGGAGGCGAGCACCGGGTCCGTGGGCGCCAGCACGGCTCCGAGCAGCAGTGCCGCCCCGGCCGGCCAGCCGAGCAGGAGGGTGGCGGCGACGGCGACGCCGGCGATGGTGAGCGGCATCGACAGGCCGAGCAGCCGCCACGTCGTGGACCAGGCGCGCAGCCCTGCCCGCCGGTTGATGGCGAGGCCGGCCCCCATGAGGGAGATGACGACGCAGAGTTCGGTGATGTGCTCGAGCGCCGTCCGGTGGGCGACGGGGTCGGGGGCGGGCAGGCCGATCGGCAGGGCGAACAGCACCATGCCGCCCAGCAGGTAGACGAGGGGTAAGGACAGGGGTCTGCTGGCCAGCGCCTGCGGCAGGAAGGCCGCGAGCAGGGCCGCCCCGCCGCCCAGGGCCAGGATGAGATCGGGAGTGGTCATCGCCTGATCTCCTGCCCCGGCGATCGCGGAAAATCCGCACAAACCCGTCGTCCAGCCCTTTTTCGCACGTCACGTACGGCAAGCCGGGTTGCGCCCTTGCGGTGATATGTGATGGTGTGCCGCTTCTGGGGCCTGGCGGACGGCGACGGACCTGCCCGGGGCCGGCCGCCTCCTTCGACTCGAGGAGGCTTTGTTGCCGTTCATCGTCGACCTGACCAGCGGGGACGTCGTCCGCGAAGACCGCTCGGCCGAGAGGGGACACTACGGCGGGTCCGTTCTCGGGCTGCGGCTGCTGGGCGAGCGCACACCCCCGGGGCTGGATCCGTACGACCCCCGCGCCCTGCTGTACGTGGCCGCGGGCACGCTGGGCGGGACGCAGGCGCCCGGCCTGGCCAAGGCCGTGTTCCTGGCCAAGTCGCCGCTGACGGGGGTGGCCGGGGAGGCCCACGCGCTGGGGCCGTTCGCGGCCGGGATGCGCGCGGCGGGGGCGAAGGCGCTGGCCGTGACCGGGCGGGCGGAGCGGCCGTCGTACGTGCTGGTGGAGGGCGGCGAGGTCACGTGCCTCGACGCGAGCGACCTGTGGGGGCTGGGCGTGGCCGCCACGACGGACGCGCTGCGCGCCAGGCACGGCGCGACGGCTCAGGTGGCGGCCATCGGCCCGGCCGGGGAGAACCTGGTCAGGTACGCCAGTGTGGTCACCGGTCACGCCCATCCCGCCGGGCGGTACGGCCTGGGCGCGGTCCTCGGCGCCAAGAACCTCAAGGCGATCGTGTGCGCGGGCGACGCCCCCGCGCCGGTCGCCGATCCCGGCACCGTCGCCGCGCTGACGGCCTTCTACCGGGAGTCGCTGGACACGAACCCGCTGGCGGCGCTGCAGGCCCGCGAGCCGGGGTTCGCCGGGTGGGCGGGTGACCCCCTCGACCCCGGTTACGTGTC
>NZ_SMLD01000336.1:0-3378 GCF_004352805.1 Nonomuraea mesophila | reverse complement strand
CGTCCTCGTACGCCACGAGCAGGGCGCCGGTCAGGCCGCCGAGGGCTACGCGGAGGGGACGGGCCGGGTCGGGGGCTCCGACGGTGACGTCGCCGGGATCGAGCCCGGCCATGTCGGCGGGGCCGGGCATCCGGCTGCCGGGCATGCGTACCGCCGCGGCACCCCAGGCCAGCGCCTGGGCCAGCGCGCCGGGGCCGCGCCCGCCGCCGGCGAGGAACCCGGCCAGCATGGCGTCGCCCGCGCCGACGGAGCTGCGCGGCTCGGTGACGGGGGCCTCGCCGTACCAGGTGCCGTCCGGCTCGACGAGCACGGCGCCGTCGGCGCCCAGGCTGGCCAGCACCGCCCGCGCGCCCGCCGCGCGCAGCTTGGCCGCCGCCTCCACGACGTCGCCCACGCAGCGGATGGGCATGCCGGTGGCGGCCGACAACTCCTCGGCGTTCGGCTTCACCAGGGCGGGCGCCGCGCCGAGCGCGCGCGACAGCGCCGGGCCGCTGGTGTCGACCGCCACGTGGATGCCCGCCCCGGCGAACCTGCGGCACAACGTCGCGTACACGTCGGCGGGGACCTCGGGCGGAAGGCTGCCCGACGCGACCACCCAGTCGGCCCCCTGGACGCCGGAGTGCGCGGCCTCCAGCACGGCGTCGGCGATCGTGTCGAGCTCGTCCTGCGCGAGTGCCGTGCCCGGTTCGTTGATCTTCGTGACGGTGCCGTCGGGCTCGGCGAGGGTGACGTTCGACCTGGTGGGGCCCGCGACGGGGACGGTGATCATGTCGAGCCCCTCCGCGGCGAGCAGCCGTACGAGCTGCCTGCCCTCGTCGCCGCCGAACGGCACCACCGCGCGCGAGGCGACCGCGTTGGCCAGCAGGGCGCGCGAGACGTTCACGCCCTTGCCGCCGGGGTCGAGGTGGGCGGCGGCGGCGCGGATGACCGCGCCCCTGTCGAGGGCGGCGATCTCGATCGTGCGGTCGAGGCTGGGGTTGAGCGTCAGGGTGAGGATCACGCCCGGATCACCTCCGGGCCCGCCGCCGCCAGGTCGGCGGCCAGCGCGACGTCCAGGCCCGTGTCGGTGATCAGCACGTCGATCTCGCTCAGCTCGGCGAACGTGGCCAGGTAGGTGTTGGTGAACTTCGTGTGGTCGGCCAGCAGGACGCTGCGCTGCGCGGCCTTGACCATGGCCCGCTTGATCGCCGCCTCCGCCGGGTCGGGCGTGGTCAGCCCCCTGCTCAGGGAGCAGCCGTTGGTCGCCATGAACGCCACGTCGACGTTGAGGTGGGCCAGCGGGCGCAGCGCCCAGTCGTCGACCGTGGCCAGCGTCTTGCCGCGCAGCCGGCCGCCCAGCATGATCACGTGCAGGTTGGCGCGGGCCGCCAGGGCGGTGGCCAGCGGCGGCGAGTTCACCACCACGGTGAGCTCCCGGTCGGCGGGCAGCACCTGGACCAGCCGTCCCGTGGTGGTGCCCGCGTCGATGATCACCGAACCGTCGTCGGGGAGCTCGGCGAGCGCCGCCTTGGCGATGCGCTCCTTCTCGCCCGTCATCACCTCGTCACGGGTGGCCAGCGCGGGCTCGAACCCCAGCCGTTCCACGGGGATCGCGCCCCCGTGAACCCGGCGCAGCACACCCGCCCGCTCCAGCGACGTCAGGTCGCGGCGGATCGTCTCGGTGGTGACGTCGAGCTCGGCGGCCAGCGTCACCACGTCGACACGGCCCGCGGACCGCGCTCTCCGCAGGATCTCCTGCTGCCGCTCCTCGGCGTACATGATGTTGATTCACCGCCGTTTCGGGTTGGTTTCATCTGTGTTTATACCCGTTTATATGTGCGGTCAAGGGCATACGGGCGGAATCTGGTAGTTGTAGGCACGTGCGAATCAAGCCCCTTGCCGCCGTGCCCGTCGTCCTCGCCGCCGCGCTCGGCGCCGTCCCCGCGCACGCGGAGTCGGCCAAGCCGCCCACCGTCCCCGCCGGCACCACTGCCGCATGGCTGGTCTTCGACCGGCAGGCGGGCAAGTTCGTGGCCACCCGCAACGCGCACAGGAAGTACCGCTCGGCCTCCATCGTCAAGATCCTGATCGCGATCGACTACCTGGAACGGCGCAAGAACGTCCCCGCCGCCGACGCCAAGCTGCTCAGGACCATGCTGCGGGCCAGCGACGACGACGCGGCCTCGACGTTCTGGGAGCGCGGAGGCCAAGGAAAGATCATCATCAGGACGGCCCGCAAGCTCGGCCTGGCCGACACCACGCCGCCGCCCGCCTCCAAGCCCGGCTTCTGGGGCTACGTCTCGCTCAGCGCGTACGACATCGTGCGCACCTACCGCTACCTGTTCGACCGGGCCGACCCCAAGGTCAGGGACCTGATCCTCGGGCACCTGCGCAAGGCCACGCCGTGCGGGGCCGACGGCTTCGACCAGACCTTCGGCATCCCGGACGCGATCCCCCGGCCGTGGGCGGTCAAGCAGGGCTGGTCGGGGTTCGGCACCACGCCGCCCAGCCGGTGCAAGGAGGCCAAGGCCATCGGCGCGCCCATCTCGTGGGTGGCGCAGCGGGCCACCGGCTCGGGCGTGCCCGACTACGGCCGCCCGGTGCTGCACACGACCGGCCTGGCCGGCCAGGGCGACCGGTACGTCATGGCCGTGCTCACCGCGCATCCGGTGGGCGGCACGTGGAGCGGCTCCGTCAAGCGCATCACCAAGCTGACCCGCGACCTCTACCGCAGCGTCGCCGGCTGACACCCCCGTTCCCGGCGGCCGTTCTCCGTTCCCGGTTCCCCGGTTCCCCGCTCCCCGGCGGCCGGGAGGGCGTCACCGGCTGCGGTCGGTGTTGCCTCGCGGGGCGGGCAGGCCGGTAGAGTCGGCCCGATGACGAAGCATGCGATCACCCCGCAGGCCGGCATACTCGGAGACACGTTCGGCTGCGCCTGCGGCGTGGCCCTGGCCGGCCGGATGCCGGCCGAGCTCCACGCCGCCGAGAACGGACTGTGCTCGGCGTGCCTCGGATCGGCTGAGGAGGAACTGGCGGCCGGGATGACGCGCGGGTGCCCGTCGTGCGCCGGCACCGGCCGCCGTAGGGAGCAGGTCACCTGGCAGCTGGCCCACGCCGAGGCCGAGCACCTGATCACGATGACCATCGTGCGGGGCATCGTGGCGGGCTTCGACGGGCCGTTCCACCTGTCGGAGATCGCCGACACGGTCAGGACCGGGCTCGGGCTGACGGCCGGGCGGCTGCCCGTCGGGCCGCGGGTGCGCGACCTGCTGCTGCAACTGCAGGCCGCGGGTGAGATCACCATGTTGTCGGCGCCCGACGAGCTCATCGGCACCGAGATGGTCCTCTACCGCGACCCCCAGTGGCAGCGCGCCAGAACCCTCGGCATCTAACCCCACC
>NZ_SMLD01000335.1:0-3385 GCF_004352805.1 Nonomuraea mesophila | reverse complement strand
GGAGGGGGCCGGGGCCGGCGCTCAGCAGGCCTGCGCCTGGAGCAGCAGGTCGTCGCCGGACTCTTGCGGCAGCGGCAGGTCGAACCAGACGCGTTTGCCGCGGCCGGTGCGGGTGCTGCCCCAGCCGGAGGCGATGGCCTCCACCAGTTGCAGGCCGCGTGAGCTCTCGTCGTCGTGGCGGGCGGTGCGCAGGTGGGGCAGGTCGGGGCTGGCGTCGTCGACTTCGCAGTGCAGCAGCGCGCCGGTCAGCGACAGCCGTAGCCGGATGGGGCCGTGGGCGTGGCGTACGGCGTTGGTGACCAGTTCGCTGACCAGGAGTTCGGCGGATTCGCTGCTGTGGGGCAGGCCCCAGGCGAGCAGTTGCGCGCGTACGGCGTGGCGGGCGCGCGGGACCGCGGAGGGGTGCGGCGGCAGGGTCCAGGTGGCGGTGGCGTTCACGATGCCTGCCCGGCGCAGGCGGGTGCGGAGGGGATGACGCTGCGGCCGTCGGGCAGCAGTTCGCCGGTGTCGTCGAAGAAGACCACCCCGTTGCACAGCAGACCCCATCCCTGTGCGGGGTGGTACGCCACGAGGCGCGCGGCCTCCCGGCCGGCGGCGTCCGCGGGCGGACATGGTGGCTGGTGCTGGCACATGACTTCGATCCTCGATTCCCGCTTCCCAGCGGATGGAGCTCAGAACTCCAGACTGGCCTGTCCCCCCGCCCAAGAAAGAGGTGAATTATCCCCATGCCGCTACCTGTTTTCGGGTACGTAGGTACCTGAAAACCCAGGTCAGCCCCACCATGACACCCCGGGGCGGCGCCCTGCAACCGCCCGGTTCAACTCGACCTCGCCCCGCGTGAGCCTGCACAGTGGAGCCATGAGTTTCTCCGTCGGGCAGGTGGCCGGGCTCGCCGGCATCACGGTGCGCACCCTGCATCACTACGACGAGGTCGGCCTGCTCGTCCCCGGCGAGCGCACCCGCGCGGGCTACCGCCGCTACACCGACGCCGACCTCGCCCGGTTGCAGCAGATCCTGCTCTACCGTGAGCTCGGCTTCGGCCTGGACGAGATCGCCGTCATCCTCGACGCGCCCGGCGCCGACGAGCTCGCCCATCTGCGCCGCCAGCACGAACTCCTGACCCGCAAGGCCGAGCGCCTGCAGGAGGTCATCGCCGCCGTCGAACGCTCCATGCAGGCCCGTACCCTCGGCATCGCCCTCACCCCGCAGGAGCGTTTCGAGGTCTTCGGCGACTTCCGGCCGGAGGACCACGAGGCCGAGGTGCAGCGCCGCTGGGGCGGCACCGACCAGTACGCGGAGAGCCGCCGCCGCCTCGCCTCCTACACCAAGGCCGACTGGCTGCGGCTCAGGGCCGAGGCCGAATCCATCACCGGCGACCTGGTCGCCGCCTGCAAGGCGGGCCTTCCCGCCGACGGCGAGCACGCCATGGATCTGGCCGAACGCCATCGGGACCACATCAACCGCTGGTTCTACACCTGCACCCACGAGCTGCACCGGTGCCTGGGCGACCTGTACGTCGACGACCCCCGTTTCCGAGCCACCTTCGAGGATCTGCTTGCGGGCCTGGCCGGCTTCGTCCGTCAGGCCATCCATGCCAACGCGGGCCGCGCCTGACCACCGTACATGCTCTTGCGGACATATAGCCAGGGCGGTATATTCGCCGTCATGCGCTTCGACGTGCTGGCCGACCCCGCACGACGCCAGATCCTCGACCTCCTCCTGCAACGCCCCCACCTCGTCGGCGAACTCACCGACCACCTCGGCCTCACCCAGCCCGGCACCAGCAAGCACCTGCGCGCCCTGCGCCAGGCCGGCCTCGTCACCGTCCGCAAGGACGCCCAACGCCGCTGGTACGAACTGCGGCCCCAGCCCCTCGCCGAGATCGACGCCTGGCTCACCCCCTACCGCAGGCTCTGGAACGACAGCCTCGACCGTCTCGCCGACCACCTCGACACCATGGACGACGCATGAACGAGACCCTCACCCTGCACCCCGACGGCCGCACCACCCTGCGCCTGCAACGCCGTCTCCCCCACCCGCCCGAGAAGGTGTGGCGCGCCATCACCCGGCCCGAGCACCTCGCCGCCTGGTTCCCTGCCGAGGTCACCTTCGACGGCGACCGCATCAGCTACGGCTTCGGCCCCGGCGGCCGCATCCTCGTCAACGACCCGCCCCACGTCTTCGCCCACACCTGGGACGACGACGAACTGCGCTGGGAACTCCAGCCCGACGGCGAGGCCACCCTGCTCACCTTCACCCACACCTTCACCGACCACCACGGCGCCGCCAGCTTCGCCGCCGGCTGGCACGTGTGCCTCATGGCCCTGCTCGCCCACCTCGACCAGCGCCCCGCCCCCACGGGCGGCGACAGCGCCCGCCTGCACGAGGACTTCGTCGCCATCCTGGGCCTCACCAGCGCCACTACCACCGGCACCGGCACCGGTACCACCACCGGCGCCGGCGCAGTGCGTGTCGAACGCCAGCTCACCCGCCCCGCCGACGACCTGTGGCGGCGCCTCGGCGGCGACCAGGCCAGCCCCGGCGGCCCGCCGCCGGCCCCGTTCACCCCGCCCGGCCTGGCCGCCGGCGCGGTCACCCGCGTCGAAAGCGGCAAGCTCCTGGAGTTCGGCACTCCCGGCGGCCACGTGCGGTGGGAACTGGCCGCGGGCACCGGCCACGGCGCCCGCCTCGTCATCACCTGCACCGGCGACCCGTCCGCACGCGACGCCTGGCGCTCCCACGTCGAAAGGCTCGCCTCCTCGCTCGTCGAATGAGGCGCGCCGGACCTGACAGGCCGCTCACCCGAGGCCGAGGGCGGCGGCCGTCACCGCGCGCGCCCGCCCCGGCGCCACCAGCAGATCCGTCGAATCCGCCAGCTGATCCACACACCCCACCAGCGGCAACCCCCTGATCACCGGGTCCGACACCGACGCCATCAGCGCATCGGCGAACCGGTCACCGTCGATCACCTGGAACGGCCGGTCGTGGAAGCCGCGCACCTCCTCCTCCAGCCAGCCGGTCAGCCGCACACGGTTGTGCAGCGCCGCGACCCGCGTGTAGGACGAGGCCAGCGCAGCGTCGCGCTCGCGCCACGACCGGGCCGCCATCGCGGCCCCCAGCGACTCCCCCAGCTCGGTCGCACCCGGCATGCGCACCAGCGCGCTGCCGAGCCACTTGGCGTACGGCGGGTAGCGCCGCCGCAGCAGCAGCGCCAGCCGCATCACCTCCCGCGTCAGCCGCGCCCCCACCACGGCCGACCCCAGTTCGTCGCCCACCTCGCCGCACCGGCCGGGAAACGGCTCCTCCTGCGCGATGCGCCGCCACTGGCACGCCAGGACGTAGCGCCACACATCGCCGGGATACCAGCGCAGCGCCTGCCTGGCCG
>NZ_SMLD01000334.1:0-3423 GCF_004352805.1 Nonomuraea mesophila | reverse complement strand
CGCCAGTCGCGCTCCTCCCCGCCGAAGGCCAGGTCATCCGGGTTGACCAGCCCGGCGGGGAGGATCGCGACTGGCGCGCCGAGCTGGAAGCTAAGGTGCGTACCAGCCGCCCGGTGGTGCCGCTGTGGCTGCGCTCGCGCGCCGATGCGGTGCAAACCCTGACCTGGGTGGGCAAGCACTACGCGCACGTGGTCGGCTACCAGCTCGCCCGCACCCCGATGTACGCCGGCCGGCTGGCCATCCGTTCCCCGCGCGGCCTGGCCCGGCTGGTCGGCGGCATGGTGCGCTGGACGTTCGACCTGGAAGGCGAACCGGTACGGGTGGCCACCGTACGAAAGGCCGATCCCGAGGCGTACCTGAAGCTGTCGCGGCAACGTGACTCCCGTGTCCGGCTGCGCGTCCCGGTCATGCTGGTCGTGCTGGTCACGCTGCTGATCGCGGCCCTCATCGTGGCAGGCCAGCCGGCCGCGTTGCAGTGGGGCGCCCTCGCGGTGGCGCTGGCCGCCCTCGGCATCCTCGGCAAGCCCGCCGACCGGCCGCTGATCGAACGCGCCGTGCTGGCCTCCACCGTGGAGAAGCTGACCAGCGACATCGTCATCCGCGCCCTGACCACGCTGGGCATCTCCGGTATCACGCAAGCTATGTCCAAGAACCCCAAGGACGCCATCCGGTTCGTCGCCCCGATCACCCGCGACGGCCCCGGCTGGCGCGCCGACCTGGACCTGCCGCACGGCGTGACCGTGGGCGACGTACTGGACAAGCGCGACCGCATGTCCGGCGCGCTGCGCCGCCCGCTGGGCTGCATCTGGCCCGAGGGCGATTCCACTGTCCATGAAGGCCGGCTGATTCTCTGGGTCGGCGACAAGGACCTGTCACGCACCGTCGTGAAGTCTCCGCTGGTCAAGGCCGCAAGCCACGACGTGTTCAAGGGCATCCCGTTCGGGGCCGACCCGCGAGGCCGCGCCATCACCGTCCCGATCATCGAACAGAACATCCTGATCGGTTCCCAGCCCGGCCAGGGCAAGACCGCCTCGGTTCGCGTGCTCGCCTCCGGCGCGGCCCTCGATGCGTCCACTGAGCTGTGGATTCACGAACTCAAGGGCACCGGCGACCTCGACCCGCACGAGCAGAACTGCCACCGCTACATCTCCGGTATCGAAGACGAGGCCATCGCCTACGCCGCCGACTCCCTCACGCTGCTGCGCAAGGAGGTCATGCGCCGCGCCGCCGCCCTCAAGGCGCTGCCTCCGGACCTGTGCCCGGACAAGAAGGTCACCAGGGCGATCGCCGACAAACGCTCCCTCGGGCTGCACCCGCTGGTGGCCATCTTCGATGAGTGCCAGAACCTGTTCGCCCACGAGGAGTACGGGGCCAAGGCCGGTGAGGATGCCGAGTTCATCATCAAGCTCGGGCGCGCCCTCGGTGTAGTGCTGGTCCTGGCCACGCAGCGCCCGGACAAGCGCAGCCTGCCCACGGGCATCAGCGCGAACGTCACCATCCGGTTCTGCCTGCGGGTGGCCGGCCAGCTCGAAAACGACATGATCCTCGGCACGTCGTCGTATCAGAACGGCATCCGCGCCACGCTGTTCGTCCCCGGTCCGCCGGACAAGGGCGGCGACGCCGGTACCGGCTACCTGGTCGGCGCAACCCCGATGCCCAAGGTGGTCAAATCCGGCTACCTCGACACCCCGACCACCCAGCTCATCGCCGACCGCGCCCACGCCCTCCGCAAGGCCTCCGGCGTGCTGACCGGTCACGCCCTCGGCGAGACGCCCGAACAGCTCACCCCGAGCTATGACCTGCTGGCCGACATCCTGGCCGTGGTCGGCGCGTCCGAGGCCAAGGTGTGGAACGAAACCGTCATCGCCCGACTGGCCGACCTGCGCCCCGAGGTCTACGGCGGCTGGGAGGTCGAACAGCTCACTGCGATGCTCAAGCCGCACGGCATCAAGACCGTCCAAGTGTGGGGCACCACGCAGGACGGCAAGGGTGCGAACCGGCGCGGCATCATCCGCGAAGAAGTAGCGGAGCGTAGTCGCGGAGCGGCTTCGTGACCCGGTGATCTCCCGCTAGGTCTAGCGGCCCCACCTGCTAGACCTAGCACCCCTCCTAGCGCCCAATCCTGCGATCTACCAGGGCACTAGCGTCTAGCGCCCGACCTGCGACAACCCTGGAAACCGGCCTGGAGGCCACCTTGGCTACCGTCATCGCCCTGCTAGTCGCCTGCCTACCAATCGTCACAGTCAGTTACTTCGCCTGGTGCTACGCCTCCCCGTGGGGCGTGTGCCGACGCTGCGCCCCCGGCGGCAAGAACCACACCTGCCGCGCCTGCGACGGCACCGGCATGCGGCCCCGCATCGGCTGGCAGCTCTACGTCTACCTCCGACGCCTGCACCACGACGGCACCCGCTGACCGCGACACCGTACCCACCCATCCGAAGGAAGCGCCATGCCCAAAAAAATCTTCAGCATCTACGCCGTCACCCCCGGAAGCATCTGGGCTGATCTGTACGCGCACGGCCGGACTGTCGTGGTCGAAGCCATCGACGGAACGCACGCCATCTGCACCACCCTGACCAACTCCCACGAGGTACAGCGCGTCATCGATCTGCCCCGAGAGATCACACGCAGCAACCCCCGCGACATGCGCGGCACCACCCACCGCATCAGCCTCGACCGCTTCCGCCCCATCCACAAGGGCTTCGAGTTCGTCACCGCGACCGGCGCCCACCTGTCATCCCAGCTCACCACCCGCTGACCACAAGGGGAAGGAACACCCGCCATGCCCGGTGAGACCACGATCACCATCATCGGCAACCTGACCAGTGACCCCGAACTGCGCTACACCCAGACCGGCACCGCCGTGGCCGGCTTCACCATCGCCTCCAGCGCACGCACCTACAACAAGCAGGTAGAGCAGTGGCAAGACGGCGAGGTGCTGTTCATGCGCTGCTCGGTGTGGCGCGACCTCGGCGAGCACGTCACCGAATCCCTCACCCGCGGCACCCGCGTCATCGCCTCGGGACGGCTGCGCATGCGCACCTACGAGACCAGCGACGGAGACAAGCGCACCGTCGTCGAGATGACCGTAGACGAGATCGGCCCGTCCCTGCGGTTCGCCACCGCCAAACCGCAAAAGGCCGCCCGCATCGGCAGCAACGGCCATGCCGGCGGCGCGCCCGCCGCCGACCCGTGGGCCAGCTCCAACCCCTACCAGGAAGACGAGCCACCGTTCTAGCCCTTCCTCGCAGTGCGGGCTAGCGCATCACTTTACCGACGTGTCAGGCCCGCGCCCTCTTCTAAACCCCCGTCACCGCACGTTCGGAGCGCCTTTCATGTTGACCCTTTCCGCCACCATTCGCGGCCCGCTGGCCGCCTGGCACCGCCGCCGCACCCGGCCCCCTAAGGGATTTCCCGCTGCGG
>NZ_SMLD01000333.1:0-3535 GCF_004352805.1 Nonomuraea mesophila | reverse complement strand
GGTGTGGCGAGCGGCAGGCGGGCGTCGAGCAGGTCAGGCCAGTATTCGGCGATCCACTCGAGGTCGGCGCGCGGGTTGATCATCGGGTGGTCACGCTCGCGTTGAGGTAGGAGCGCAGCGCGGAGTCGGACACGCGGAAGCTGCGACCGACGCGGATGGCGTGGAGTTCGCCGGTGTGGATGAGCCGGTACACGGTCATCTTGGAGACGCGCAGGCGGGTGGCAATCTCGGGCACGGTGTGCATGTGCTCGTCGTTAGAACGGGGCGCGGTCGTCATTGTGGGTTACCTCGGTTTTCTGCGCGGGTGCCGCTGCGAATGCGGTGAGAGGGTGGTCGCATTTGTGTGAGGCGAATACGGAATATCGGCGTGGTTTCGATATGTGGTGTGCGCTTCTTTCGTGGAGTTCGCGGCCGGTTTTGCTTTTGATGAGGTCGTACGTCGCGCGGCCTTGGACAAGTGCGACGGCTTCGCCCATTTCCGTGAGGGCGGTGGGGTCGCATCGGACGGGTAGGGCGGCGGCGTCGGCGTCGAGGCCGGCGAGCACTACGGCGCGGCATGTGGGGCAGTGCCGGAGGTTGGCGGCGCGGGCCCATTCGGCGCGGCGCGCGGCGAGCCATGTGGGGGTCACCGTGGTTGCTCGCATAGCGGGTGGTGGGTCTGGCCGGGGGTGAGCAGGACCATGGTTTCGCCGCAGCCTTGGCACGGCGCGGTGGGTTCCCACCGGCGGCCGTTGGTGGCTTGTGGGGGTACGCCGGGCGGGGGTTCGGCGGCCGAGTGTGCGCCAGTGCGCCACCCCCCTTTAGGGGGGCGCACTGGCGCACTCGCCGCCGGTGCGCTGGCGCACTCTGGCGCACTCGGCGCACTAGCGCTGTGACCTGCGGTTTCAGTGCGCCGGGCGTCTGGCGCACTCTCTGCCGATATATCGTGATCTTTGCTTATTGACGCGAAAGTGCTCGGCGCACTCGGCGCACTAGGTTGACCTGCGGAGACGCTATTGACTAGGTCGCTGAAATCGTCCCTTTTCAAGATCGCTGGCGCACTCGTGGCGAGCTTAGAGACGTCCTTCACGTGATACGCCGACCCGCCCGAGCGGCCCGGCGTCGTGCCGAGAACGCCGTTCGCCACACCGCGCCGCAGTGCGCCGCGCACTGCGGCGCGGTTGTGCTCGGTGTCCTTGAACGCCGCCTCGATCTGCCGCTGAGACTGGCCCGGCGCGAGCCCGAGGTGATCCACCACGGCGCGCAGCGTCTTGTCGGCGGCCGAGTCCTTACGGCTGCCGCCGGCCAGTGTGAGCCGCCGCGTGGGGGCGTCGAACGCGAGCAGCGATTCGGCCACGTCGACGTCACGCCCGTACGCCGAGAAATAGCGGGGCGCGTTCGGCTCGGATTCTCCGTCGTCATTCTTTTCGCGCACCAAACGCCATTCGACGTCCGGCCAGTCACGCAGTCTCGACGCGCCGCGGGCGCGTTCGCCGGTGTGCCCCATGTGGTGAACTAGCACGGCTTCGGAAACGCCCGCCTCTTTCAGCATTTCGTCGAACGCGACGAGAAAACGCCCGGCTTCTTTGTCTTCGGACAGGCCGAGCGCGTCGAGGATGGGCGCGAGGCAGTCGAGCACGACCACGGTGGCGCCGGCCTGCCGCAGCGCTGCGGCCCACTCGGATCGGGTTTCGGGGTCGAGCAGGTCGAACGACGACAACCGGCCGCGCAGAGACACCACGGCCGCCGCGCCCGCGTTGGCGATGTGCTGCTCGCGCAGCCAACGACGCACCATGGTTTCGTCGAGCTCGTCGTCGAGCAGCACCACGCGGCCCGCGAACGGCTCGACTGTGTGCGCGCCGAGGAACGGGTCGCCGTCGACCAGCGACCGCACCAGGTTGCCGACGAGCGTGGTTTTGCCCGCCTTGTACTGCGCGGCGAGCACGACCCGGCCGCCCTTGGGCCATAGCCGGTCGATCCGGTAGGCGACGGGCTCGTCAGGCACCGACAGGAACTCGTCGAGGGGGACGATCACGGGCCGGGGCGCGGCGGCCTGGCGCTGCTTTCTGGCGAGCCGCGCGGCTTCCTCGCGCACGCGCAGCTTGCGCAGTTCGTGGGCGACTTCCCGCTCGAACGCGAGCCGGGCGAGTTCGTCGGCCTCGGGCTGCTCGACGGGCTGCTCGACGGCCGCCGCGGTGTGGTGCTCGGCGCGGGGCGTGGCGGGTTGCTCGACGGCCGAGGGCGGCGTCTGCGGCCGTTCGAGCAGCAGACCGTCGAACTCGCCGCGGGGCGCCCGCTCGTCGACGGCTTGCCTCACCTCGGCCGCGTCGGCGAACACGGTTTGCGCGACCGCCCACGCGAGGATGCCGCCGAACTCGGCCCGAGCCTGCCCCGGCGCGAGAACGCGTTCGCTGCCGTCGCGGCTCACGGACATGACCGCGGCGAACGCCGTCGACAAGCGGTGGGCTGCCTCGACGGCCGGGTACAGCCCGGCGGCGGCTTCCCGCATCGCCCACGCCGCGGCGGTAAGCATGGCGTTGTGGCGGGATTCGCCCGCCCGCACGGCGGCGTCGAACCGGTGCAGTACGCCGGTGAGCAGCTCGGGCCGGGCGCCGCCCTGGTGCGTCTTGAGGAACGCGGACACCTCGGCGTCGGTAGCCGCGTCGGTCGCGTCGGTGGCGTCGGGCAGCGCGTCGGCGAGCACGTCGGGCAGCTCGGGCAACATCCCGGTGCGCTCCCACGCGTACCGGCCGCCCTCGGCCGCTTTCTCGTGGGTTGACGGCGCCACGACGATGATGCCGTTCCGGCCGCGGACTTCGCCCCATGTGCGGCCGAGGGTGCCGGCGGAGTTGCCGAGGGCGCGGTCGCAGGGCGCGGCGTACAGGTAGTGTCCGCGTTCGGGGTCGTCGACGCGGGTCGACTGCATGGGCCCGGGCACGGTGAGCAGCACGGCGCGCAGTAGGTCGGGCAGCTCGGCGGGCCGGTCGACGTCGAACGCGATCGCGCCGGAGCGGCCGACGTGCAGGGCGAGCGCGTGGTCGGCGCCGGCGAACCACGCGATGATTGTTTCGGGGTCGCGTGACGTCTTGGCCGGCCAGCCTTTGCCGAGCACCGAACCGGCGTGCTTGGTCTGCCGGTTGACGGGCAGCACGTACCAACCCGCCTTGGCGTAGGCGAGTGCGGCGCCGAGGGTGTCGTGCTCGGTGTCGACGTCGGGGATGTGCAGGTCGGTCACGCGGAGCCCTGCGCAGGGTGGTTCATGTGGGCCCCTTCCGTAGTCGTTACCGGTGGTGCAAGTGCCTGCCCTCGGGCTCGAACCGAGGTGACCGCCAAAGGCCGGTGAGGCTGGCACCCCTTGCCCGCCGCTTCCAGTCGACGGGCAAGGGGTGGCCGGGTGCCTGCGCGCCCGGGCACGGCTGTGGGGGGTGGGCGCGCAGGCGGTCTAGTAGCCGAGCGCGGCGCGTTGGGCGGGGTCGAGCGCGGCGAGCGCGGCGGCCTGCTCGGCGGGCATGCCGGGCGGCGGCGTCCATCCGCCCGCGGCCGGGGCGGGCGGCGC
>NZ_SMLD01000332.1:0-3631 GCF_004352805.1 Nonomuraea mesophila | reverse complement strand
GGTCGGGGACGACCTGCGGCAGCAGGTAGACGAGGGCGATGGCGGTCAGCGCGAGCGCGGGCGTGCCCAGCAGTACGAGCTCCACCGCGGAGCGGGCGCCGTCGCCGGTGAACACGCCGAGCACCAGCGAGAGCATGCCGCCCACCGCGGCCATCGCCAGCCCGGCCACCGCGGCGTACGCGACGGGCTTGGCCTTGGGCGAGGGCTCGCCGACCTTGGTGAGGAGGAGCACGGACCCCACGAAGAGCGCCACCACGTACGGGCTCGTCATGTCGAGGGTGTTCCACGACGCGCGTTCCATGATGGTCGTCTCAGGGGCGCCGACGAGCACGCGCCCGATCCTCACGAGCACGTACATCAGCCCCAGGACGACCATCGCCCAGGCGGCCGGCTCCTTCAGCCGGGCTACGTCAAATTTGCTCACAACTACCCCCATCGGACCCTTTAGCCCGAAGGGAGTGTGCCACATCAGCGACGAGGCTCGCGGGAGTCCCAGCAACCTCTTCCATCCCAATTCGACAAATATCCGCACGTACAGGTGCTTCAGCGGCGCGAAAACCGGTCCAGGGACAGCCCTGCCGGAGCGCGATGGAAGACTGGGCCGCATGCACATCGTGTCCCTCGCCGGCGGCATCGGCGGCGCCCGTTTCCTGCGCGGCCTGCGCGCGACCGAGCCCGACGCCTCGATCACCGTCATCGGCAACACGGGTGACGACATCACCCTGTTCGGCCTGCGGGTCTGTCCCGACCTCGACACCGTGATGTACACACTGGGCGGCGGCATCGATGAGGAGCAGGGCTGGGGCCGGGCCAAGGAGAGCCACGTCGTCAAGGAGGAGCTGGCCGCCTACGGCGTCGAGCCGCAGTGGTTCGGGCTGGGCGACCGCGACTTCGCCACCCACATCGTGCGCTCGCAGATGCTGGAGGCGGGCTATCCGCTCTCGCAGATCACGCAGGCGCTGTGCACGCGCTGGCAGCCCGGCGTGCGGCTGCTGCCGATGACCGACGACCGCTGCGAGACCCACGTCGTGATCGAGGACGAGCGAGGCAAACGCGCCGTGCACTTCCAGGAGTGGTGGGTACGCCTGCGCGCCTCGGTGCCCGCCCAGTCGTTCGCGCTGGTAGGGGCCGACACCGCCAAGCCCGCGCCCGGCGTGCTGGAGGCCGTCGAGCAGGCCGACGTGGTCATCCTGCCGCCGTCCAACCCGGTGGTGAGCATCGGCACGATCTTGCAGGTCCCTGGCATTCGCGAGGCCCTGCTGCCCAAGACCGTGGTCGGCGTCTCGCCGATCATCGGCGGCGCGCCGGTCAGGGGCATGGCCGACGCCTGCCTGACGGCCATCGGAGTGGAGACGACCGCGCAGGCCGTCCTGGAGCTGTACGGTTCCGAGCTGATCGACGGCTGGCTGGTGGCGGAGGAGGACCACGCGGTGGCCCTCGACGACGTCAGGGTGGTCGCCAGGCCGATCCTCATGCACGACCGCGACGCCGCCACCGGTATCGCCCGCACCGCACTCGACCTCGCCCTGGAGCTCGCCCGATGACCGACTCCCAGCACCCCGTCCCCGCCGAGCCCACGGCCGCCTCCCCACGTACGACCGCTCCCGTCCCCGCCGGGGCCGCCGCGCGGCGGGTCGAGGTGCTCGCCGTCACGGGCATCGGCGAGGTGCGGCCGGGCGACGACGTGGCGGTCCTGCTCAAGGACGCCGGGCTGCGTGACGGCGACATCGTGGTCGTCACCTCGAAGATCGTGAGCAAGGCGGAGGGCCGGGTGCGGCGGGCGCCCGACCGTACGCAGGCCATCGAGGACGAGACCGAGCGCGTGGTCGCCCGGCGCGGCGACACCATGATCTCCCAGACCCGCCAGGGTTTCGTCATGGCCGCCGCCGGCGTCGACGCCTCCAACACCGAGCCCGGCACCGTGCTGCTCCTGCCCCTCGATCCCGACGCCTCGGCCAGGCGCATCAGGGCCGGTCTGAGCGTGCGCGCCGGGGTGATCGTCTCCGACACGTTCGGCCGGCCGTGGCGCAACGGCCTCACCGACGTGGCCGTCGGGGCGGCGGGAGTGCGGCCGCTCGACGACTTCCGCGGCACGTCCGACGGCTACGGCAACGAGCTCAGCGCGACGGTCACCGCGCTCGCCGACGAGATCGCGAGCGCGGCCGAGCTGGTCAAGGGCAAGCTCGACGGAGTTCCCGTGGCGATCGTGCGCGGGCTGTCCCACCTGGTCACCGACGACGACGGGCCGGGTGTCAGGCCGCTGGTCCGCCCGGCCGACGAAGACCTGTTCCGGTACGGCTCGCGCGACGTCGTGTTCGCCCGCAGGACGATCAGGGAGTTCGCCGACCGGCCGGTCGATCCGGCGGCCGTGCGCAGGGCGGTGGCGGCGGGCATCGCCGCGCCGGCGCCGCATCACACGACCCCGTGGCGGTTCGTACTGGTCGAGTCGCCCGAGACGAGGACGAAGCTGCTCGACGCGATGCGCGAGGCGTGGATCGCCGACCTGCGCGGCGACGGGTTCACCGAGGAGTCGATCGCCAAGCGGGTCAGGCGCGGCGACGTGCTGCGCAACGCGCCCTACCTGGTGGTTCCGTGCCTGGTGATGGAGGGTTCCCACACCTACCGCGACGAGCGGCGCAACGCCTCCGAGCGGGAGATGTTCGTCGTGGCGGCGGGCGCCGGGGTGGAGAACCTCCTCATCCAGCTCGCCGTCGAGGGGCTGGGCTCGGCGTGGGTGTCGTCCACGATGTTCTGCCGGCCCGTCGTACGCGAGGTGCTCGGCCTGCCCGGGTCGTGGGACCCGATGGGCTGCGTGGCGGTCGGGCACGCGGCCGCGCCTCCGCGCGAGCGGGCGCCGCGCGACCCCGACGATTTCATCGTCACCCGTTGACCGGGTGACAGAACTCCGGTCAAGAAGGGCATTTACCGTTAGGAAACTTTCCTTTACATTCGGCTCTACCCCCCATTTACAAGGAGCCGACGGATGAGAAGGATCCTCACCTTGTTCGCCGCGGTGGTGGTCGGTCTGGCCACCACGGTGTTCAACACCGCGCCGGCGTTCGCCCACGGCTACGTCAACTCACCGCCCAGCCGCCAGGCCAACTGCGCCCAGGGCAAGGTGCCCGACTGCGGCCCCATCATCTATGAGCCGCAGTCGGTGGAAGGGCCGAAGGGCCTGCGCAGCTGCCACGCCAACCTCCCGCAGTTCGCCCAGCTCAGCGACGAGAGCAAGCCGTGGCCCGTCGCCTCGGTGGGCGGCACGGCCACCTTCACCTGGACGTTCACCGTCCAGCACGCCACCCGTGACTTCGAGTACTACATCGGCGGCACGCGGGTGGCCGTCTTCGACGGCGGCGGCAGGCAGCCCCCGCCCACCGTGTCCCACCCGGTCGACCTCTCCCGGTTCTCCGGACGTCAGAAGATCCTGGCGATCTGGAACATCGCCGACACGACCAACGCCTTCTACTCCTGCATCGACGTGAACATCGGCGGCGGGAACGACCCCGGCCGGCGTACGCGCCGCCACCTCGATCGCCACGACCACCGTGCTCACCCGCCGGCTCGCTTTCGGAGACGATGCCGGCCTGCAGGACAGGACCGCCCTGGTGCTCGGTCCCGACGCGAACGAAGT
>NZ_SMLD01000331.1:0-3674 GCF_004352805.1 Nonomuraea mesophila | reverse complement strand
GGTCCTGTCCGGGCGGCTGTACGGCGGCGCCGCCGGATGGGCCGGGCAGATCGGGCACATCCCGGTACACCCTGGCGGAGCGGCCTGCGGGTGCGGGCAGCGGGGCTGCCTGGCGGCGTACGCGTCGGGCGGCGCGGTCGCGGCCCGGTACGGCGCCGCCGGTGCCGAGGAGGTGGTGCGGTGGGCGCGCGAGGGGGACCCGGCGGCCGGGAGGGTGTGGGACGCGGCCGTGGAGGCGCTCGCCCTGGCGCTGGCCACGTACACGCGGCTGCTCGATCCCGCGGCCGTCGTCATCGGCGGTGGGGTCTCGCACGCGGGAGACGCCCTGATCGTCCCCCTCCGGACTCGCCTGGCAGCCCTCCTGTCCCCGCACCCGCCGGGACGGAAGGCGCCGGAGGTCAGGGCGTCGGCGCTCGGGGCGCGGGCGGGCCTGCTGGGCGCGGGCCTGCTCGGCTGGCGTGCGGCCGGCTCAGCGGGCTCGGGCGGCTCGGGTGGCTCAGGCGGCTTGGCGGGCTCGGGCGGCTTGGCGGGCTCGGCGGCCTCAGCCGGCTCAGCCGAGGAGCGCCGCGGGGACGTGCACGTGCCGGGCGCGTAGCTCCTCACCCAGCGCCTTGGCCTGCGGGTCCATGCGCGGGCTCGCCGCCACGCCCCGGCCCAGCAGCCCGTGGACGACGAAGTTGAGCGCCTTGAGATTGGGCAGCTCGTACCGGTCGACGCGGTACGGGGCCAGGTGCGGCAGCAGCCGCTTGAGCCGGTCGGGCGTCAAGGTGCCGGCCAGCCACGCGTAGCGCTCCCGCGTGCTCGTCCAGACCCCCAGGTTGGCGTTGCCGCCCTTGTCGCCGGAACGCGCGCCCACGACCCGCCCCAACGGCATCCACACGGTCTCCTCCCCGCCTTCGTCGTCGGTGCGAGCCGACCTCTCGGCAGGCGGCGACGTGAGCGGGGGCTCAGGGTCAGGGAGGGCCGTCGCCGGCTCGCCGGGGGCCGGGGCGGCGGGGACGGGGATCTGCGTGCCGTCCAGGAAGGCCTGAGGGCGTACCTCCGCGGCCGGGACCAGGACCGGCCAGTAGATCCCGTACGGTGAGGAGTTTCCGGGCGGGGTGAGGCCGTAGAAGCCCGGATAGCTGGCCAGCCCCGTCTCCACCACGGCAGCGGAGAAGGCGCGGCCCGCCGCGCGTTCGTCGGCGTCCATGACCGTGATCCGCAGCAGGCCGGACTCTGTGAGCGTCACGTCCACCGCGTCGAACGACTCGCGCGGGATGCGCGCCCAGACGGCCTCCTCCGCCACCCGGGCCTTGGCCTCCAGGTCGAGGCCCGTGAGCACGAGGGTCATGGTGTTGCGGTAGCCGCCCAGGTAGTTGACGGCGACCTTGAGCGTGCCGGGAGGCGGCTCGCCCCGGACGCCGGAGACCAGCACCCGGTCGGGCCCGTCGTCGGCGAGCGTGATCGTGTCGAACCTGGCCACCACGTCGGGGCCGAGGTAGCGGGGGCCGCCCAGCTCGTACACCAGCTGGGCGGTGACCGTACCGACCGAGACCAGGCCGCCCGTGCCGGGATGCTTGGTGATCACGGCGGATCCGTCCGGGCGCAGCTCCGCGAGCGGGAAGCCGCAGTGGGCCAGATCGGGCACGTCCTGGAAGAACGCGTAGTTGCCGCCCGTGGCCTGGCAGCCGCACTCGATGATGTGCCCCGCGACCACCGAGCCCGCCAGCGGGTCGAGGTCGCCGGGACCCCAGCCGTACCGCCAGATGCCCGGCCCCGTCACCAGCGCGGCGTCCGTGACGCGGCCGGTCACCACGACGTCCGCGCCCGCCGACAGGGCGGCGGCGATCGGGCGGCCGCCCAGGTAGGCGTTGGCGGTGAGCGGGGTGGCGTCGAGGCGTTCGCCGGTGTCGGCGTTGACCAGGTCGAGGTTCCTGCCGGTGAGGTCGTCGCCGGTGACGTGCGCGACCGCGGGGGACAGGCCGAGCCGCGCGGCCAGCTCGTGCACGGCCTCCGCGCACCCGGCCGGATCGAGGCCGCCCGCGTTCGCCACGATCTTGATGCCCCGGTCGAGGCAGGGGCCGAGGACGTCCTCCAGCTGCCGCAGGAAGGTCGGCGCGTAGCCGGGGCGGCCCTTGAGCCGGTTGCCGGCCAGGATCAGCATGGTGAGCTCGGCCAGCCAGTCACCGGTCAGCACGTCGATCGGCCCGCCCTCGACCATCTCCCTGGCCGCGGAGAGCCGGTCGCCGTAGAAGCCGCTGCAGTTGGCGACGCGCAGGGTCATCGCGTGGCCCACGCGGGCGGGCGCTTGTCCATGTACGCGGCGATGCCCTCCTGACCCTCCTCCGAGGTGAACCGCTCGGCGGACAGCGCGGTCATCTCCCGCAACCCGTCCGTGAACGACATCGCCGGCACCTGCCTGACCAGCTGCTTGGTGATGGCCAGCGCCTCGGGAGCGCCCTTGATCAGCAGGTCGGCGTAGTGGGCGACCGCCGCGTCCAGCTCCTCCTCGGGCACGGCCCTGGAGATCAGCCCGATCTCCGCGGCCCTCGCGGCGTCGAAGACCTCGCCGGTCAGGAAGTATTCGGCCGCGGCCCTGGGGTCGAGCCTGCGCAGCACCGGCACCGAGATCATCGCCGGCACCACGCCGAGGCGTACCTCCGTGAACGCGAACGACGCCGAGAGCGGCGCGACCGCGAAGTCGCACGCCGCGACCAGCCCCAGGCCGCCCGCCCGCGCGGTGCCGTTGAGCCGGCACACCACCGGCTTGGGGCTCTCCCAGATGAGCGAGAGGATCTCCGGGAACGACGCCGTCACCGGCGCGCCGGGCTTGCCGTCCGCCGCGCGCTGCTCCTTGATGTCGGCTCCCGAACAGAACACCCTGCCCGTCGCCGTCAGCACGATCACCCTGGCCGCCGGCTCGGCCAGCGCCCGGTCGAGCCGCTCCTTCAACTCGCCGAGCAGGCGTATGGAAAGGGCGTTGCGGTTGGGCGGCGAGTCCAGCGTGATGGTCGCGACGCCCGCGGCCAGGTCCTGGTGGACCAGGGTCATGTGCTCTCCTCCTGGATGATCGCCAGCACGGCTCCCGCCTCGACCTGCCGGCCTTTCTCTACGTGTACGCCGGACACCACGCCGGCGGCGGGAGCGGTGACCCGGTGCTCCATCTTCATGGCTTCGAGCACCAGCACCGCCTGCCCCTTGGCGACCCGGTCGCCGGCCGCCACCTCGACGCGCAGCACGGTACCCGGCATGAGGGCCAGCAGGGACCCCGGGGCGACGTGCTCCACCGGCTCGGGCAGCCGGGGGAGCGGGGTCAGCACGGCGCAGCCGCCCGCGTGGTCGACGTAGACCTTCGGGTCGCCGTCGTACCGGGCGATGTCGAAGGTGTGGCGGACGCCGCCGTGTTCGAGGACGACGGTGTCCGGGCCGGCGCCGAGCACGGTGATGGGGTCCGGCAGCGGGTCGTACACGACGTCGGCCTCGGCGAAGCGGGCGCGGCGTGGCTGGGAGCGTACGTTGCGCCACCCGGCGGGCAGGCCGGCCAGCACGCGCGCGTCACGCCGGTTGGCGGCGGCCAGGGCGAGCGCGGCGGCCAGCGCAGCCAACCGGTGTCCCGCCTCCGCCACCGCCCCGGCCGCGACCCCGCCAGCCGTCCCAGCGGTCGTTCCGGGTGGCGGGGCGGGGGATGGGTG
>NZ_SMLD01000330.1:0-3698 GCF_004352805.1 Nonomuraea mesophila | reverse complement strand
CAGCGTGGCACCAACGAGAACACCAACGGCCTGCTGCGGCAGTACTTTCCCAAGGGCACTGACCTGTCACGCTGGGATGCCGAGGAGTTGGCGGCTGTTGCGTTCGCGCTCAACACCAGGCCCCGAACGACCCTCGGATGGAAGACACCGGCAGAAGCCTTCAGCGATCAACTAAACTTGCTGCTCAGCAGTAGTGTTGCGACGACTGATTGAATCCGAGCAATACACGTCTATTCGCTACGCCGAGCGTCTAGATCAGATCGGCGCGGCTTGTTCGGTGGGCAGCAAAGGCGACTCCTACGATAGTGCCGCCGCGGAATCGCTCAACAGTCTCTACAAGGAGGAACTCATCGATTTCCATGGCGGCTGGAAGAATGTCATGGATGTGACGATCGCCACCATGGAATGGGTGGCGTGGTAAAACATGGAAAGGGTACATTCTTTCTGCGGGAACGTTCCCCCGCACGAGTACGAGGAAGCGTTCTACCGGTCACACGGCAACGCGCCCGTATCGACCGAAAACCAAGCGAAGTAGCCTCCAACTTCGCCGGGGCGGTCCAGTTTCGCCGCCTCCAGCCTCGCCAGGGGCTGCGGCCGCTGCGTGATCCAGCGGCTCGCGACGCCGAGGAGGATCTGGTTTAGGGGCGGGCCCTTGCTTTGGGATCAACAGCAGCTGCGGGTGGTCCCGGCCTGCCGATGGCCACAGCATCGACAGGCCGGGGTTCGATCGGGCTGGGCTGCAGCAGACCGAGCCGACCTGCTTAATCAGGGTGTCGGCGTCAGCGCTGAGTGAAGCGCCCCCGGCCACAGCTGTCACCGAGGCCCACGCACGCGTGACGGCGGCCGAACCGGAAGAGGTGTCTCCGAACTCCTGCCCGTCATCGCTCATTCTCCGTCTCGGCCGGGCCTTCGATGGGAGCTGCCGATCTGTCGACGGCGTTGAGGAACCGTGTGCCCCAATCTCGCAGATACTCGACGAAGTCCGCCGGTTGGAGCACCTCGAATTCGGCTTCGACGTTGCCGAGCGCCTGCGTGGGCCAGTCAAGGCTGGTGGAGGTCATGGTGAGCCGGCAGCGATCGTGGTCGATCGCCTCGATCTCGCCCCATTGGCCGACCTTGCCGCGCACGTGTTCCGCGGGTGCGTGGACCAGCGCGACCACGGTGCGGGCGATGGGGACCTGGGCCGCGGTGCGGACGAAGGCGGCGACGTCCCCGCCGGGCAGCGGCCGTGGCAGGAAGGGGACGCCGGTGTTGCGCGGCTGCGCGAGCCGGTCGAGACGGAAGCTACGCCAGTCGTGCCTGGTCAGGTCGTAGGCCACCAGATACCAGCGGCCCCCGAGCGCGACGAGGCGGTGGGGTTCCACTTCGCGTTCCGTCGGCGCGCCGCCGCGCGCGGTGTAGTGGAAGCGCAGCCGTTCCTGGTCCCGGCACGACTGGGCGATCATCGTCAGCGTCTCCGCCGGGATGACCGGCCCGGCGGAGGCCGCTGAGACGGTCATCGCGCGCAGCGCGTTCACTCTGGCCCGCAGGCGGGGTGGCAAGACCTGCACCACCTTGGTCAGCGCGCGCACGGCGGCCTCGTCCAGCCCGGCGATCCCGCTCTGCGCCGCGTCTCCCATGCCGACTGCGAGCGCGACGCCTTCTTCGTCATCCAGCAGGAGCGGCGGCAGGACCGCCCCGGGCTCCAGTTGGTAGCCGCCGTCGGTGCCCCGGGAGGCGTGGACCGGATAGCCCAGCTCACGCAAGCGATCGACATCGCGGCGCAGCGTGCGTTCCGATACGCCGAGGCGATCGGCCAGATCCGCGCCCGGCCAGTGGCGGTGCGTCTGGAGCAACGACAGCAGAGTGAGCGTGCGGGAACTCGTGTTGGCCATATCACCATGATCCCCGGACTTCCGGTCAAAAACTGGCCGGAAGCCTCATTAGTGTGGTCACCATGAAGAGCAACGAGATCCAGTTGACCGCCCAGATCGCCGCCGTCCCCGCCCCAGAGCACTTCACCGTCGCCCAGACGGAGGTCGAGGGCGAGGTCGTGGTCCGCACCGACTACCTGGGGCTGGCCGCCACCTACCTCGAACTCATGCGCGCCGACTGCCACCTGCCGATCCCGGCCTGGCAGCCGGGCCAGCGAGTGGGCGTGATGGCGATCGGCACCGTGCTGAACTCGACCAGCCCCGACCTGCGGGAGGGCGACCTGGTCCAGTCGATGAGCGGCTGGAGCACGCACTCGGCGGGACCGGCCGCCTCCTACATCAAGCTGGACCGGGATGCCTATCCCGACCCGAGCTACTACCTGGGCCAGGGCCCGACCGCCTACTACGGCATGGCGGACGTGGCCAAGGTCGGCGCGGGTGACGTCGTGTTCGTCTCCGGCGCGGCCGGCGGTGTCGGCTCGCTGGCCGGGCAGATCGCCCGCAACCTGGGCGCCAAGAAGGTGATCGGCAGCGCGGGCAGCCAGGCCAAGGCCGACTACCTCGTGAACGAGCTCGGCTTCGACGCCGCCTTCGACTACCACCACGACCCGGTCGCCGCGCTCACGGAGCTCGCCCCCGAGGGCATCACCATCTTCTTCGACACCGTGGGCGGCGCGCTGTACGACGCCGCACTCGAAGTCGCCGCGCCGGGCGCCAGGTTCGCGCTGTGCGGATCACTGTCCACCCAGCTCGGCGCAGCCGCCGACCGCTTCCCCGAACCCGACCGCGACGCCGCCCAGGCCAGGGGGGTCGAGCTGCTGCCGTTCTCCTGCTACCACACCCCCGACCAGATCGCCGCCTGGCACCACCACTTCCGCACCGCGCTCGGCCAGGGCCGCTTCGTCTACCCGCGGACCGTCGTCGAGACCGGCATCGACGGCGTGCCCGGCGTCTTCCTGGCCATGCTGCACGGCGACTATCGAGGCAACGTCTCGGTACGGCTGGCATGACCACCCTGTCCCGCCGCACACTCAACCGGGCCCTGCTCCAGCGGCAGTTCCTGCTGGAGCGGACCGGCCTCGGGGCCCTGGAGGTGATCGGCCACCTGGTCGCCATGCAGGCCCAAGAGCCGAACTGGCCCTACATCGGCCTGTGGACCCGCATCCGCCACTTCGCCCATGCCGACCTCACCACCCTGCTCGCCCAGGGCCGGGTGGTGCGCTCCGGCTTCCTACGCAGCACGATGCACCTCATCGCGGCTGACGACTTCCGTCGGCTGCGACCAGCGCTGCAACCCGTCCTGAACCGCACCGCCGACTCGGCCCACTTCCGGCGCAACAATGCCGGACTCGACCCCGAAACCCTGGTCGCTGAGGCGCACGCCCTACTGCGGACCGGACCGCTCTCCAGAAGAGATCTCGTCAGACACCTGGCGACCCTCCACCCGGGCCGCGACAGCCGTACCCTGGCCGGTGAGATCGAACTGCGCACCCCGCTCATCCATGGTCCGGCCACCGCGTCCTGGGGCGGCTGGGGCACCCGCTCGTCGGTCACCGTCAGCGCCGCCCCGACCGACGCCCTCCACCCCGCCGCCCTCCGCGATCTGATTCGCCGCTACCTGGCCGCCTTCGGCCCCGCCACCGTGGCGGACATCCAGGCGTGGTCCGGGTTGACCCGGCTGGACCAGATCCTCACGGAAATGCGCGCCGACCTGCGCCACGACACCGGCCCCGACGGCCAGCGCCTGTTCGATCTGCCCGACGCCCCGCTCCCCGACCCCGTCAC
>NZ_SMLD01000032.1:0-69056 GCF_004352805.1 Nonomuraea mesophila | reverse complement strand
GGTGGGGGACTCGCGGTTGCGTGGCTGCCCGCCGGGAGGTGGCCGGGCAGGTGCGGAACCGCATAGCTGCGCGGGCGGTGTGACCGCGCAGCGAGCGGACTAGCCAAGGAGGCGCAAAGCTTCTCTCACGGCTTCCAGGCGTTGCGGAGAGGCCAGGCCGGCGTGGTAGAGGTGAAACTCGGACGCTCCCGCCTTGGCGTACGCTCTGAGCTGGTCGGCCATTGATTCCGCGTCGGCCGGGCGGGGTGGCAGGGCGAGGACGTAGGCGCCCACTCGCTGGCCAGGAACGGACAGCTCTTTGAGCCGGGCGAGCCGGGCGGCGTCCGTGGCTGGGTCGCCCCAGCAGTTGGCAACCAGTACGTCGGCTCCCGGCTCGCCCGAGGGCAGGGGGGCAAAGGCTCCGGCGGCCCAGGGGTCCGGGTTGGCATGCAGGGTGATGGGGATGCTGGGGGCGGAGTTCCTCGCGACGGCGATCAGGCGTTCGCGCAGGGCGGTGGACAGTTCGACGCGGACGGCGCGCACCTCGTCGGCCCGCCGGCCGAGAGCCTCGTCGATGGTTGCATGCGGGGCGTCGTCGTTGACACGGGTCTGTGGGCCGGTGCCGTGTGGGCCGGTGCCGTGTGGGTCGGTCTGAATGCTGTTGTGTGGGTTGGTTGAGTCGGTGCTGTGTGGGTCGGTTCGGCTGGTGGTGCCTGTGCCGGTTTGGCTGGAGGTGGTGTGTGCGGCGGTCGAGTTGGTGGTGTTCGGTGCGGGCGGGGGAGACGGCCGTGGCCCGGGTGTGGATGCGGTGGTCGTGGAGGGAAGGGTGCGGTCGATGGCGGCGCGGACCTGGTCCCGGGTGTTCGGTGGGTAGCGGTCGGCGCAGGCGGTGCAGAAGCACAGGGACAGCAGGTCGGTGTCCGTGGAGGTCCAGTCGGCGCCGGACGTCTTCTCATGGACGCTCTGGTGGCCGAAGCCCATCGGGCCGCACGCTTCCAGGATCAGGCCGTCGGGTTCGCCGACGGTGAGGATCTCCTGGACCAGGCGCTCGCAGTACTCGATGACGTCCTCGTGCGCGGGACACAGGGCGTACGGGTAGGGGTCGCCGAAGGCGTTGCGGACGGTCAGGTCAGGGTGGGCGGTTCCCAGGTGTGAGTTGTGCGTCAGCACCGTCCAGGCGTACACGTGCAGTCCGGCGGCCTTCAGGGCGTCCCTGGCCTGGAGGTAGGCGTCCGCGGGAGTCCAGGTGGGGGAGGCGGGGACGAGCCGCGACCACGATGACGGCCGGATCGGGAGGTAGAAGGCGGGGTAGGGCACGTCCAGAACGCGGTGTGCGGGGTGGTACGGCGTGGCGGCCCTGGTGGAGTGGTAGACGGCGGCCAGCGCGACCGCTTCGACGCCCAGGCGGGCGAGGCGTTCGGGGGCCGAGGGGTCGCCGACGACGTCCCATGGGTAGACGTAGGCGACGTTCACCACCGTGGCCTCCTCGCGGAGAAGGCGGGCTCGAAGCGCTGCAGGTACGTCGTGTCGTCGCGGGCGCGGATCCCGCATTTCTCGTACTGCTCGCTCATGCGTGCCAGGGCGTCACGGTCGAGTTCGACGCCCAGACCCGGGCCTGCGGGCACGGGGACGGCGCCGGCGGTGAAGCGGAGGGCGCCGGGCGCGACCACGTCCTGGCCGTTCTGCCAGGGAGTGTGGGTGTCGCAGGCGAAGGTGAGGTTCGGGGTGGCGGCGGCCAGGTGAGTCATGGCGGCCAGGCTGATCCCGAGGTGGGAGTTGGAGTGCATGGACAGTTCCAGTCCGAACGTGTCACAGAGGGAGGCGATGTGCGAGGAACGGACCAGGCCGCCCCAGTAGTGGTGGTCGAGCAGGAGGACGCCGATGGCGCGGGAGGCGATGGCGGGCGGGAGATGTTCGGGGGTGACCACGCACATGTTGGTGGCGAGCGGCATGGGGACGGCCGCGGCCACCTCGGCCATGCCGGGAATGTCGGGCGTGGGGTCTTCGAGGTACTGCAGGGTTCCTTCGAGTTCACGGCCCACGCGGATCGAGGTCTCCACGGTCCAGGCGGCGTTGGGGTCGAGGCGGAGCGGCACTCCGGGAAACGCCTCGTGCAGGGCGCGGACGGCGGCGATCTCCTGATCCGGATGGTAGACGCCGCCTTTGAGCTTGATGGACGCGAAGCCGTACTCCTTGATGAGCAGCCGGGCCTGTTCGACGACGCCTGCCTCGTCCAGTGCCGCGCCGAATCTGTCCGGTTCCTCACCTGGGTGGCCGGCCCACTTGTAGAAGAGGTACGCGCTGTAGGGGACGGCGTCTCTGACCCGGCCACCGAGCAGATCCACGACCGGTACTCCGGCGGCTTTGCCGCGGATGTCCAGGCAGGCCACCTCGAAGGGGGAGAAGATCCGGTCGATGCTCTTCTCCTTGGTGGCGACACCGGTCAGGCCGTGCAGGTCGCTGACTGTGTGCCCGGCGACCGCGCTGATCCGGGCGTACATCGTGTTGGTGTCGTGCACGTCGAGGCCGATCAGGGCCTGCGCGCATTCGCGCACCTTGCCGAGGTGGCCGGCGTCGCCATAGGTCTCACCCAACCCGGTCAGACCTTCATCGGTGACGACCTCGACAATGGTACGGAGGGCCCACGGCTCGTGGACTCCGGCGGCGTTCAGAAGGGGCGGATCGCGGAAGGCAACAGGTGTGATGTGGATCTGCCTGATGATCATTACGACCGCCGTCCAGATATGTGAACAATAGCCAGATTTGTGGACAAGTTGCCGCAACTGTAAGAATCAGGCTGAAGAAGTGTCAAGACTCCGAAGGGCCATTCGATGATCTACGGACACGACCCCAGGACAGGCGAGACCGTGGGTGCCGCACTGCCCGAGACCGACAGCGCCGGGGTCGACGTGGCCGTTTCCGCAGCGGCCGCCGCCGGCGCCGCCTGGCGGGCGGCCTCCGCGGAGGAACGGGCGCGCGCGCTCGAAACCGTCTCCGACGCGCTCACCGCGCACGTCGACGAGCTGTGGCAGCTCGCCGACCAGGAGACCGCGCTCGGAGAGGTACGGCTGCGCGGCGAGGTGGCCCGCGCGGCCGGGCAGTTCAAGCTGTTCGCCCAGGTGATCAGGGACGGGGCCTGCCTGGAGGCCATCATCGACCACGCCGACGGGTCCCTGACGCCGCCCAGGCCCGACGTGCGCCGGATGAAGCACCCGCTGCGGGGCGTCGTCGCCGTCTTCTCGGCCAGCAACTTCCCGTTCGCGTTCTCGGTGGCCGGGGGCGACACCGCGTCCGCACTGGCCGCCGGCTGCCCGGTGGTCGTCAAGGCGCACCCCGGGCACCCGAACACCTCGGAGAGGGTCGCGAAGATCGTCCGTGAGGCGCTGCCCAACCCCGACCTGCTGGGGCTGGTGCAGGGCATGCAGGCGGGCGCCGACCTGGTCAAGCACCCAGAAGTGGTCGCGGTCGGTTTCACCGGCTCGGTGGCCGGGGGCAAGGCGATCCAGAAGCTGATCGACGAGCGGGAGGTGCCGATCCCGTTCTACGGTGAGCTGGGAAGCGTCAACCCCGTGGTCGTGCTGCCGTCGGCACCCGCCAAGGACGTGGCCACGGGGTTCGCCGGATCGGTGACGCTGGGCGTCGGGCAGTTCTGCACGAACCCCGGGCTCATGTTCGTGCCGGACGACGACGAGCTGCGGAAGGCGTTGGTGGAGGCCGTCGAGGGGACCAGCGGCGGCTCCATGCTGGCCGAGCGCATCAGGGACGGCTACCTCGGCGGGATCGAGCGGCTGGGCGAACTGCGGCTGCTGGCCGAGGGCAAGCCCGGCGATGGCAACTGGGCGGTCACGCCCAAGGTGTTCACCACCGATCTCGACACGTTCGCGGACAAGCTCCCGCACATCGGCGAGGAGTGCTTCGGGCCGGCGTCGATCGTGGTCACGTACCGGAAGATCTCCGAGCTGCCGGCGGTGCTCGAGCGGCTCGAAGGGTCGCTCACCGCGACCGTGCACAGCACCGACCCCTCCGAGGCGGGCGACGTCGTCGAGGTGCTCGGCAAGAAGGCGGGCCGGCTCATCTGGAACGGGTGGCCGACCGGGGTGGCCGTGTGCTGGGCGATGCACCACGGGGGTCCGTGGCCCTCGTCGACCTCGGCGTTCACCTCCGTCGGCGCGACGGCCATCGACCGGTGGCTGGCGCCCACGGCGTACCAGGACTGGCCCGAGGCTCTGCTGCCGGACGAGCTCAAGGACGCCAACCCGCTGTCGGTCCCGCGCCGGGTGGATGGTCGGTTGCAGGTGTGAGCGTCCGAGAGCCGCGGGCGTGAGTATCGGCGGGGTGACTGCGGGCGCGTGGTGAGCGTCGCGGGGTGGCCGCTGGTGTGAGCGTCGCCGGGTGGCTGCTGGTGTGAGCCTCGGCGGGGTGACGTCGGGCTGATCGCGCATGCCCGTGCTGATCATCCCGACGAATCATCCCGACAAGGCGTGTGAGCGCCGGCAGGTGGTCGAGGACGTGGGGCGGGCCCGGTCGCCGTTGCGGGGTCGCCCCACGCAGGTTGTGGGGTGGCTCTCGCGTGGGTTTGTGGGGTGGCTCTCGCGCGGGCTGTGGGGTCGGTCCGCGCAGGTTGTGGGCCGCCCCGCGTACGGTGTGCGGTTGCCTCGCGTACGGTGCGGGGCGCCTCGTACAAGTCGAGGGACCGCCTCGCGTGAGGGGGGTGTGCCAGCCCTGTGCCCGGCGCGGCGCCCGCCCACAAAGTCGGGCGCCGGCTTCCGGCCGGGACGGGGACGGAGGACGGGGGATGGGGGACGGTCAGGCGCCGGCGATCTCCAGGCCGGTGGTGATGAGGCGTTCCAGCGACCGCACGTGTTCGGGTGAGGGGTCCACCAGCGGCGGCCGTACGCCTCCGACATCCAGCCCCCGGATCCGCACCCCCGCCTTGACCAGGGAGACCGCGTAGCCGGGCACGAGGTCGCGCAGTTCGACCAGCGGCAGGTAGAAACGGGTGAGCAGCCGTTGCACCAGCACCTCGTCCCCGCTCGTCACGGCCTTGTAGAAGGCGAGGGAGATCTCGGGTGCGAAGGCGAACACGGCGCTGGAGTACAGGTTCACTCCGAGCCCTCGGTAGGCGGGCACGGTCAGCTCGGCGGTGGGGAGCCCGTTGAAGAACGTGAAGGGCTGGTCCGTGGAGTTGCGCACGGTCAGGATGATCCGCTGCAGCAGGTCGAAGTCGCCGAGGCCGTCCTTGAAGCCGATCACGTTCGGCACCTTGGCGAGTTCGGCGACGGCCTCGGGGGTGAAGCGGGCGGTGCCGCGCTGGTAGATGATCACGGGAAGGTCGCCGGCCGCCGCGACCTCGCGGACGTACCGGACGAGGCCGGGGGAGGGGCCGGTGACGAGGTAGGGAGGCATGAGCAGCAGCCCGTCGGCGCCCTGGGCGGCGGCCGCCCTGGCGATGGCCTTGGCGGCGGGCAGCGGGCCGCCCGCGCCGCCGAAGACGGGCACGCGCCCGTCGGTGGCCTGGACGGAGACGGCCAGGACCCTGGTGTACTCGTCGAGGTCGAGGGCGCTGAACTCACCGGTGCCGCACGCGGTGAACACTCCTCCCGCCCCGGCCGCGACCCCGTCGGCGATGTGCCTGGCCAGCGTGGGTTCGGCGAGGCCGCCGTCGGCGCCGAAGGGGGTCACGGGAAAGAAGAGAACACCATCTAGCCGCATCAACAGTCCTTTCTAGCGGATGCCCTCCCTGCGGAGAGTGGCAGCCAGCTTGCGGGTGTGCCGGATCACCGCTTCGGTGATCTGCTCGACGTCGGCGGGCCCGAGTTCGGCGGGCATGGAGCAGCTGATCGCGTCGGTGGCCGGGATGCGGTAGTCGACCGCCACGGCCACGCAGGCCACACCGGGTGTGCCCTGCTCGCGTTCGTACGACCAGCCCCGCGTGCGGACCTGGTCGAGCTCGCCGGTCAGTTTGGTCATGTCGGTGATCGTGTGGGGGGTCAGCGCGACCAGCGGCTCCGGCACGAGCGTCACGACCTCGTCGTCGGTGAGCTGGGCGAGCAGCACCTGGCCGAGAGCCGTGACGTGTGCGGGCAGCCGCCGCCCCACCCGGGGGATCACGTGATCGGCGTCGCGCGACTCCCTGGTCGCCAGGTAGAGCACGTGCGCGCCGTCTCGCCGGGCGAAGTGCACGGTCTGCCCGATCTCGTCCCGGAGGTCCTCCAGCGTCTCCTGCACGAAGGGGAGCGCGGGGTCCTTGTCGAGGTAAGCGGTGCCGGTCAGCAGCGCGTGCGGCCCGATCCCGAAGGCCGACCGGGCCGCGTCGGTCTCCACCCAGTTGAGCTCGACCAAGGTCCGCATGAGAGCGTGCAGACTGCTGCGCGGGAATCCGGTGCGCTGCTGGAGCTCCGACAGTGTCATGCTGTGGTGCGAGTCGGCCAGGGCTTCGAGGATGCGTACCGTCCGCTCGGCGGACTTGACCAGCTGGGGCTCCATACTCATCCCATCTCGTATCCTTCGGCGGCTGAAGACATCCAGGATATGGGATACCGTCCATATACGTGGACGCCTAACCCTTGACCGCGCCGCTTGTCAGGCCACGCATGAACTGCCGCTGGAAGGCCAGGAACGCGATGATCGAGGGGAGCAGCGCCAGCAGCGAGGCGGCGAGCAGCACGCCGATCCCCACCTCCTCGTCGGAACGGAGCGAGCGCAGCGCGATGGGCAGTGTCCACATGTCGGACGCCGGTGCGACGATCAGCGGCAGCAGATACTGGTCCCAGATCATGGTGAAGCCGAAGACGCCGATCACGCCGAGCGCGGGGCGGCACAGCGGCACGATGATCGTGGCGAAGATGCGCAGCTCGCCCGCGCCGTCGATGCGGGCGGCCTCCTCCAGTTCGACCGGCACCTCCTTCATGAACTCCGTCATCACGAGGATGGAGAAACCCCAGGCGCCGACGGGCAGGATCATGCCCGCGTAGGTGCCGATGAGGTTGAGGTTCAGCAGCGGCATGTCGGCCAGGACGAGCGAGAGGGGGATCGCGATGATCTCCTCGGGGAGCATCATCGTGGCGAGCATGAGCAGCATCACGACGGTCATGCCGCGAAACTTCTTGCGCGCCAGGGCGTAGGCGGCGAAGACGCTGACCAGCACCTGCAACAGCAGCCCGAAGCCCACGACCACGAACGAGTTGAGCAGGTAGAGATAGACGTTCTTCTCCCCGGCCTGGACGAAGTTGTCCAGGGTGAACTCGTCGGGCCACAGGGAGAAGGACGTCGGGTCGAGGGTCTTGCTGAACGAGCTCATGAGCAGCGCGACCAGCGGCCCGGTGAATACGAGCACCATAAGGCCATAAATCAGGGTCTTTCCGGCGATGGCCAGCGGGCCCTTGCGCGACTCCAGGCCCAGAGCGCTGTCGAACCTCATGTCGTCTGCCTCCTGCGCAACATCTGCACGACCACCGTGAGCGCCAGCGTGGCGGCGAACAACACGATTCCGCCCGCCGAGGCGACGCCCAGCTCGTTCTTCTGGAAGCCGAGCTTGTAGATCAGGGTCATGAGCACCTCGGAGGAACCGTTCGGGCCGCCGTTGGTGAGCACGTACACCTCGACGAAGACCCGCAGCCCGCGGATGGCCGCCAGCGTGAACAGGATCCAGAACACCGGCCGCAGCGCCGGCAGCGTGATGTGCCGCAGCCGCCGCCAGGTGGAGGCCCCGTCCACGGCCGCCGCCTCGTACAGCGTGCGGTCCACGCCGACGAGCCCGGCCAGGAAGATCATCATGTCGTACGGCGTGCCGCGCCAGATGCTCATGATCATGATCGACCACAACGAGGAGTCCTCGCTGGCCAGCCAGGGTTGCGGACCGATGCCCGCCCAGCCGATGATGATGTTGAGCATGCCGCTGTCGGCCGGGTGGAACATGATCCGCCAGACCTCGGCCACGGCCGCCATCGTGGTGACGACCGGCAGGAAGGCGGCCGTCCTGACGAACCACAGGTATCGCGCCGGCCCCTCGATGAGCAGCGCGAGACCGAGCCCCAGCACGATGGAGCCGACCGTGGTGCCGAGCGCGAGCACGACGCTGTGCCAGATGGCCGAGGCGAACTCGTCGTCCGAGATGATCGTCCGGTAGTTCTGCAGGCCGACCCATTCGTCACCGAGGAACGTCTGGACCTTGAACAGGCTCTTCCACAGGCCCACGAACATCGGGATGAACTTGAAGTACAGGAAGAGCACCAGAGCGGGCGCCAGGAACAACCACGCGACCGCAGGCCCCCGCCACCGCACCGATCTGGTGCGGCGGTGAGGGGGCGCCGCCGAGCTCCGCGCCGGCGTGAGTGTGGACGTCATGACGCTTGCTGGCTCTGCAGTTCCTGGGTGAGCTTGGTGTTCAGCTCCTCCATCTTGGCTTTGACGTCGGCGGAGCAGTCGGCCCAGACGGCGTTGATCGAGTCGGCGGAGTCCTGGCGGATCGGCGCCCAGTTGGGCACCGGCGGGGCGTAGACGGCGTTCTCGTACGCCTCCTGGAACACCTTCCACCGCGGGTCCTGGCGCTCGGCGGCCATGTCGACCTGGGTGTTGACGGGGAGCCGGACGATGGGGCCGCTGTTGTCCTTGTCCATGCCGATCCGCTGGCCTTCGGCGGAGATGGCGAACTCGGCGAACTTCTTCTGCGCCTCCTGGTTCTCGGAGCCGGCCATGAGGTAGACGTTCTCGCCCTCGCCGAGCGTGCCGGGGCCGCCGGACGGGCCCTTGGGCACCGGGACGACCTCGAGCTTGTCGGTGCCGATGCCGTTGACGAACCTGGACAGCACGTACGGGCCGGTCAGGTAGATGCCGCCCTGCCCCTTCTCGAAGACCTCGTGCGTGACGGTCGTGTCGTTGCTGACCGCGCCGGGGTTGACGGTCTTGGTCGTGCAGAACTGGTCCTGAAGGTACTGGACGGCCTCGACGGTCTTGGGGTCGTTCATCGTGGCGGTGAACTTGCCGGGGCCGTTGGCCTTGATGAAGTCGCCGCCGTTGGCGTAGATCAGGGAGGAGGCGTACCAGGAGGCGTAGCCGCGCTTGGTGCCGGCGGGGATGACGAAGCCGCTGGTGTCCTTCTTGCCGTTGCCGTCGGGGTCCTTCTCGGTGAAGGCGGTGGCGAGTTTCGCCAGGTCCTCCCATGTCTCGGGCGGTTCCATGCCGACCTTCTCCCGCCAGTCCTTACGGATGAACAGGGCGAACGCCTGGGCGGAGAACGGAGCCGCGTACGTCTTGCCGTCACTGGCCGTGGCGGCCTTCCATGCCAGCTCCGACACCTGGTCGCCGCCGGCCAGGGAGGCTTTGTCGACTTCCTGCAGCCAGCCCTGCGACTGCATGGTGCCGATCTGGGCGGTGTCGTTGATGACGATGTCGGGAAGCTGCTTCTGCGCCGCCTGCTGGTTCAGCTTGGTCTCGAAGTCGTCGAATATCGCGACGACTTTCGTCGGAGTGCCGCTGGCCTTGGTAAATGCGTCGGCGAGCTTCTGTGCGGTCTTGGCAGCATCGGAATCGGCCGGCTGCCTGATCCAGATCTCCAAGGTGTTGGTGTCTTCTGAACTTGATCCCCCGGAACCGCAGCCTGTCAGCGTTACGGCCAGGGACGCGATGATCGCGGTCCCGAGCAGACGTCGTGACATCAGACCGCCTCCCGTTCACATACGTGGACATGAGTCGTGCACATGGATATGTGTCTGTGACCGTAATCACTCATCCCGTTCACGGTCAATATTCAAGGATGTGAATTTCGGCCAGAATCGTGTACACCAAGGAACATGCGCATTCTGATGACAGGGGCCGCGGGAAAAGTCGGCACGTTGCTCCGCCCGCGACTGGCCCGCGAGGGACGCGTTCTGCGCCTCTCTGACCTGCAGCCCGTCGAGCCGGGCCCCGGTGAGGAATGGGTGGAGGCCGACCTCGCCGACCCCGCCGCCGTGGCCGAGGCCATGAAGGACGTGGACGCGGTGCTCCACCTGGGCGGCCAGAGCAGGGAGCGGCCCTGGGCCGACATCGTGCGGGCCAACATCGAGGGCCTGCACGTGCTGATGGAGGCGGCCCGCGACGCCGGCGTCGAGCACCTCGTCCTCATGGGCAGCCACCACGCGGCGGGATTCCACACCAGGCCGCCCGGCGGCGCCGACCTGCCCGACTACGCCTTTCCCCGGCCCGACAGCTACTACGGCGTGAGCAAGGTCGTCATGGAGGCGCTGGGAAGCCTCTACCACGACCGGTTCGGCATGAACGTCACTGTGATCAGGCTCGGCACCTGCAACGTGGCGTCGGCCGACACGCGCGGGCTGGCCACCTGGATCTCGCCCGACGACCTCACGCGCCTCGTCGAGGCCGGGCTGACCGCGCCCGGCTATCACGTGGTCTGGGGCGTCTCGGACAACACCCGCCGCTGGTGGTCGCTGGAGGAGGCCGAAGCCATCGGGTACGTCTCCCGCGACGACTCCGAGGCCCAGGCCGCCGCGCTCATCGCCGAGCAGGGCGAGCCCGACCTGTCGGAGCCGCTGCACCACCGGGCCGGCGGCGTGTTCACGCTCAACGAACTCGGCGGCATCTGGTAGCCCGGCAACCGGTTGCAAGAACCTTGACGGCCACGGGCATGAAGGTCAAGGTTTAGTCTGGCAACCGTTTGCAAGGGAGGACGGCGATGGCGGCGACGATCAAGGACGTGGCCCGCGCCTGCGGCGTCCACGTGTCCACAGTGTCGCGCACCTTCTCCGCGCCGCACCTGGTCAACCCCGCCACCCGGACCCGCGTGCTGGCCGCCGCCGACGACCTCGGCTACCGGCCCAACCGGGCGGCCAGGGCGCTGACGACCGGCCGTACGTTCAACATGGGCCTCATTGTCGCCGACATCGCCAACCCGTTCTTCCCACCGCTCATCAAGGCCGCCCAGGCGCAGGCCAGAGGGCGCGACTACCACGTGTTCGTGGCCGACACCGACGAGGACCCGCGGGTCGAGGAGGAGCTGATCAGGACGCTCACCAAACAGGTGGACGGTGTCCTGCTGTGCAGCCCCCGGCTGTCGAACCGGATGATCGAACGCCTGGCGGAGGACGTGCCGTTCGTGGTGGTGAACCGGCGCGTCAAGGGCATGCCCGCCGTGCTCATGAACGTCGCCCAGGGCGCCAGGCAGGCGCTGGAGCACCTGACGGGGCTCGGCCACCGCAGGATCGCGCTCGTGTCCGGCCCGATCGGCTCGTGGACCAGCAACGAGATGCAGGGCGTTGCCGCCGAGACGCCCGGCCTCGACCTGGTCTTCTTCGGCCCCAACCAGCCGACGGAGGCAGGCGGCCTGGCCGTGGCGGCCGACGTGGCCGCCTGCGGGGCGAGCGCGGTGCTCGCCTACAACGATCTCGTCGCGCTTGGCGTCATCGAGGGACTGTCGGCGATGGAGATAGGGGTACCAGACCAGATAAGTGTGATCGGGTTCGACGACATCCTGCCAGGACGGCTCAACCGGCCCAAGCTGACGACGGTGGCCATGCCGGCGGCGCCGGCCGGGAGGATGGCCGTCGACCTGCTGCTCCAGTCGGGGGGCGAGGGTGCGACCGTGACCCTCGACACCGCCCTCATAGTCCGCGAGTCCACGGGAAGGGCCCAATCATGAACTTCGGAACGCTGCCGTCAGGCGAGCAGGTCGAGAGCGTGGAGTTGTCATCGGGGCGCCTGCGCGCCGAGGTGCTCACCTACGGCGCCATCGTGCGCACCCTGGAGGTTTCCGGGGTGAACGTCGTGCTCGGGCTGGACACACTGGAGGACTACCTCACCCGCAGCCGTTACTTCGGCGCCGTCGTCGGCCGCTACGGCAACCGCATCGCGAACGGGCGTTTCACCCTCGACGGCGTCGAGTACCACCTGCCGATCAACAACGGCGCCCACAGCCTGCACGGCGGCACCGAGGGCTTCGACCGCAAGGTGTGGACCATCGCCGGCCGCACGGACGCGTCGGTGATGCTCGCGCTGACCAGCCCCGACGGCGACCAGGGCTATCCGGGCACGCTGACCGCCACGGTCACGTACACGCTGGCCGAGGACGCCCTCCGGATCGACTACTCCGCCAAGACCGACGCGCCGACCGTGGTCAACCTGACCAACCACTCCTACTTCAACCTCAAGGGCGGCGGCGACGTGCTCGACCACGTCATCCGGATGGAGGCGGAGCACTACCTGCCGGTCGACGAGGGCA
This sequence comes from Nonomuraea mesophila, assembly GCF_004352805.1. Lineage (NCBI taxonomy): Bacteria > Bacillati > Actinomycetota > Actinomycetes > Streptosporangiales > Streptosporangiaceae > Nonomuraea > Nonomuraea mesophila. The sequence goes on along the minus strand of NZ_SMLD01000032.1, from coordinate 56,863 downwards.
AGATCCCGACGGGCGAGCTCGCGCCGGCCAAGGGCACACCGTTCGACTTCACCGAGCCGCACGCCGTGGGGGAGCGCTACGACGGCGCCTACGACCACTGCTTCGTGCTCGACGGCGACATCAGGGTGAACGCCGGCGGGCTGACCATGGAGGTCACCACCACCGAGCCCGGCGTGCAGTTCTACAGCGGCAGCATGCTGGACGGCGTCGAGACGCCGTACGGGCCGTTCGCCGGGTTGTGCCTGGAGACCCAGCACTTCCCCGACTCGCCCAACCAGCCGCAGTTCCCCTCCACCGTGCTCAGGCCGGGCGAGATCCGCACCTCGTCCACCACCTACCGGTTCATCTGACCGGTTCATCCGACCGGGCGCAGGGCGGCGGCGGCCTTGATCACCAGCAGGGCCACGTCGTCCTGCGACGGCTCGGGGGCGAACGTCTCGACCGTGTGCCGCACCCGTTCGGCGATCGCGTGGGCGCTCAGCCCCCGGCACTGCGCCAGCAGCTCCGCCAGCCCGTTGCCGTCGTCGAGCAGCCGGGCGCCGTCCCGCCGCTCGGTCACTCCGTCGGTCACGCACAGGAGCACGTCCTCGGGCGCGAGCTCGAACGTCTCGACGTAGAACCTGGCGCCGGCCTCGATGCCCAGCAGCAGCTGCGGCGTCGCCACCGCCTCGACCCGGCCGTCGGCGCGCAGCAGCAGCGGCGGGGGATGCCCCGCCGAGGCGATCGTGCACAGGGCGCCACCCTGCGGGAGCGGGGTCAGCTCCCCGCACAGCAGGCTGAGGAACCTGCCCTCGTCGTCGTCGTCCTCCTCCATCAGCGCCTGGTTGAGCCGGTCGAGGATGTCGGCCACCGTGTAGTGCTCCTTGGCCAGCAGGCGTACGGCGTGGCGGGCCAGCCCCGTCACCGCGGCCGCCTCAGGCCCGCTGCCGCACACGTCGCCCAGCGCGAAGCACCAGTGGTCGCCCACCGTGAACAGGTCGTAGAAGTCGCCGCCGACGTCCGCGCCCTCCTCGGCCGGCTCGTAGACGACGGCGGACTCCAGGCCGGGCATGGGCGCCACACGCATCGGCAGCAGGCTGCGCTGCAGCACCCGTGACGTGGTCGCCTGCCGGGCGTAGAGCATCGCGGTGTGCAGGTTGAGCGCCACCAGGCGGCACAGGTCGCCCAGCAGGTCGGCGAGCTCCAGCGGCAGCGTCGGCTCCGTGCGGCCGATCACCAGCGTGCCGTACGACCTGCCCTGGGTGAGCAGCGGGAACGACAGCACCGCCTCAGGGCCGGACGGCCAGCTCACCTCGTCGAGCGCGGCGCGGGAGACCGCGGGCAGCGACTTGCGCAGGCCGGCGTTGTGGTGCTCCTCGCTGTGCCAGACGTGGGCGAGCCTGGTCATGCCCGCGAGGTCGGTCAGGTAGACGGCCGCCCACGTCGCGATCTTGGGCACGACGAGCTGCGCGGTCAGCGCCGCGATCAGCTCCTCGTCGTGCACGCCGGCCAGCAGCTCGCCCGCCTCGGCCAGGAACGACAGCCGGCCCCGGTGCGCCCGGTCCTGCTCGGCCAGCCGCTCGCGCTGCAACGGCACCGCCACCTGGTCGGCGATGTGCTGCAGGCTCACCGTGAGCTCCTGGTCGAAGCGGCCGGGCTGCTCCGCCGTCACCGCGAGATAGCCCGTCACCTCGCCCGCGAGGAGCAGCGGCGCGCACGCCAGCGAACGGGCGCGCAGCTGCTCGGCCAGCTCGACCTCACCGGCCAGCAGGTCCTCGATCATCGCGGGCGTCTTGCGCTCGGCGCCGAACACGCCGGTGGCCAGCACCCCCACCAGTCCCGCCGTCGCACCCGCGCCCGCGGCCACGCCGAACCTGTTGCCGCCCTCCGCGGGGAGCAGCACGTACGCGGCGTCGCCGCCGCTGGACATGTGCATGATCCTGGTGATCGTGTCGAGCAGCTCCGGGAACGGCATGTCCTGGTCGAGCAGGTCCTTGATGCGCCGGCCCGCCTCCCTGCGCGGCGCGGGCGGCGGCGTCAGCACGTAGCGGTGGTCGCCGGCCACCACCATCCAGATCGACCTGCGCTCCCGGGCACGCCCCTTGGTGCGCAGATGGGAGACGTAGACGGGCACCAGCCTGCCGTCGGCGTGTCGCATGCGTGCCTCGCCCCGCCAGCGGCCCAGGCCGAGCGTGTCGGTCAGCGACAGCGCGTACGGGCCGTGGCCCCGCCAGGCCACCAGGTCGGCGAGCGGGCGGCCGATCGCCTGCTCGGGAGGCCAGCCGAGCAGTTGCTGCGCCTCGGAGTTCCACGAGCGTACGAGCCCGTCGCCGTCGGAGACCACCACGCCCACGTGCAGGGTGTCGGCGGAGGCGGTGGCCGGCAGGCCCGCCACCGCCTCCTGCCCGTCGCCGCCGTCCGCGAGCTCCAGCCGCACCCAGACCCGCTTGGCCGTCCGCGTGTACGTGACCCCCCAGGCGTCGGCGAGCATGCCCGCGAGCGCGAGCCCACGCCCTGACGGCGGCACCTCGGAGCCGGGGGTGACCTCGGGCATGACACCGGCCTCGTCGATGGTCCGCGCGGGCAGGTGGTCGTCGACCTCGATCTCCAGCTTCGCCGGGCCGTCGTCCACGTCGAGGCGGCAGGTCAGCTCGATCCCGGTGCCCGCGTGCACGACGGCGTTGGTGACGAGCTCGCTCGTCAGCAGCACGGCGTCCTCGGCGAGGTGGCTCAGGCGCCACTCGCCGAGGACCTGGCGGACGAACTTGCGCGCGTGGGCCGGAGCATGCGGTGTGCCCTCGAAGGCCGTGCTCGACACCCGGGTCGTGTCCACTATGCGTCCTAGAACATCACTCGATGTGGCACCTTGGTCACTCTCAGAGTGGCAGACCGGCGGCCTCGCCACCTCCGGTTGTCCATGATCCCCCTGAGAGCGAGAGGTCCCGCCGGCTTTCGAGGTGCCGGAATGGGACGACACCGGCGAGCCTCCGCGCGTTCCGCGGTGTCTCCGACGTACCTTTGGCATCATGGCCACCCGTACGCCGAAAAGCGCATCGAAAGGGCCGGCGAAGCGGTCGACCTCGTCTCGCTCGACCTCCGCGAAGCGCGGAGGCACGTCGCCGGGACGGTCCAGGGCTAAGGGATCCGCCACCGGCCGCAAGCCTTCCGTGACCCACCAGGACCCGATCAGCTGGGTCTTCACGATGATCGGGAAACTGATCGTCGGACTGTGGATGCTGGTCGCCAACGGCATCGGCAGCACGGCCCGCGCGCTGGGCAAGAACGCCCGCGAGCTCGATCCCGCGCACCGGCGCGACGGGATGGGGCTGGCGGTCCTGGCGGCCGCCATCGTGGTCGCGGGCATGACGTGGCGCAACAGCGACGGCGCGGTCTCCAGCGTGGTGAACGCGACCGCGCGCGGCGTGTTCGGGTCGCTGGCCTGGGCGCTGCCGCTGCTGCTCGGCCTGCTGGCCTGGCGCTACCTCCGCCACCCCGACCAGAACGCCGACACCGGGCGCATGGTGATCGGATGGGCCGCCCTGCTGATCGGCGTGCTCGGCGTCATCCACGTGACCAACGGCACCCCCTACCCGGCGGGTGAGGGCCAGGGCATGGACAAGGTGTCGCAGGCCGGCGGCATGGTCGGGTTCATCGTGTCGGCGCCGCCCATGAGCATCCTGCCGCCGTGGATCACGATCCCGCTGCTGCTGATCCTGTCGGGATTCGGCGTGCTGGTGATCACCGCCACCCCCGTGCACCGGGTCCCCGAGCGGCTGGCCGAGCTCAAGCACCTGCTGTTCGAGCGGCACGCCGAGGCCGAACCCAAGGACTCCACGCCGAAGACGCCGTCCAAGAAGCGGGCCAGGTCGAAGAAGGCCGAGGCCGCCGAGGGCGGCGACCTCGTCAAGCCGTACGACACGCCCGTGCTGGCCGAGAAGGACAAGCACGCCGACCACTCCCCGGAGATCGTGCCGGGTCTGACGGACGAGGAGGCGGCGGCCGCTCCCGACCTGGAGCGCAAGCAGGAGCCTCCCGAGCCGACGCCGGCGCCGCGCAAGGTGGAGCAGCTCGTGCTGTCGCCGCAGGCGGGGCCCTACAGCCTGCCCGACCTGCAGCACCTCAAGCCGGGCACGCCGCCCAAGCCGCAGACCAAGGCCAACACGACCGTGGTCAACGCGCTGACCAGCGTGCTGGAGCAGTTCAGCATCGACGCCCAGGTCATCGGGTTCACCCGGGGGCCGACCGTGACCCGCTACGAGATCGAGCTGGGGCCCGCGGTCAAGGTGGAGAAGGTCACGGCACTCACCAAGAACATCGCGTACGCCGTCAAATCCGCAGATGTCAGGATCTTGTCGCCCATCCCCGGTAAGTCGGCGATCGGGGTCGAGATCCCGAACGCCGACAAGGACCTGGTGGCGCTGGGCGACGTGCTGCGCTCCCAGGTCGCGCAGGCCGACCACCATCCGATGATCGTCGGCCTGGGCAAGGACGTCGAGGGCCGCACCATCGTCGCCAACCTCGCCAAGATGCCCCACCTGCTCATCGCGGGCGCGACCGGCGCCGGTAAGTCGGTCTGCGTCAACGGGCTGATCACCAGCGTCCTGATGCGGGCCACGCCCGACGAGGTACGCATGGTGCTGGTCGACCCCAAACGGGTCGAGCTCAGCGTCTACGAGGGCATCCCCCACCTGATCACGCCGATCATCACCAACCCGAAGAAGGCCGCCGAAGCCCTCGAATGGGTGGTCGGTGAGATGGACCGCCGCTACGACGACCTGGCCGCGTCGGGGTTCCGGCACGTCGACGAGTTCAACAAGGCCGTGCGGGCGGGCAAACTGCAGCCGCCGCCGGGCAGTGAACGGGTCTACCAGCCGTACCCGTACCTGCTGGTGATCGTGGACGAGCTGGCGGACCTCATGATGGTGGCCCCGCGCGACGTCGAGGACTCGATCGTCCGCATCACCCAGCTCGCCCGCGCGGCGGGCATCCACCTGGTGATCGCCACGCAGCGGCCGTCGGTCGACGTGGTCACCGGGCTCATCAAGGCCAACGTGCCGTCCAGGCTGGCCTTCGCGGTGTCGAGCCTCACAGACTCGCGGGTCATCCTCGACCAGCCCGGCGCCGACAAGCTGGTCGGCCAGGGTGACGCGCTGTTCCTGCCGATGGGCGCGAGCAAGCCGATCCGCATCCAGAACGCGTTCGTCTCGGAGAAGGAGATCGCCGAGATCGTCGCGTACTGCAAGGCGCAGATGCAGGCCGAATACCGCGACGACGTGGCCGCCGCGCCGGTCAAGCGGGAGATCGACGAGGACATCGGCGACGACCTCGACCTGCTGATCCAGGCGGCCGAGCTGATCGTGACCACCCAGTTCGGCTCGACCTCGATGTTGCAGCGCAAGCTGCGCGTCGGGTTCGCCAAGGCCGGCCGGCTGATGGACCTGCTCGAAAGCCGCAACGTGGTCGGCCCCAGCGAAGGATCCAAGGCTCGCGAAGTGCTGGTGAAACCGGATGATCTGCCGGGATTGCTGGCCGACCTGCGTGGCGAATGACCCCAATGCGTGCATGCCCAGCGGTAACTGGTTGAATATGAACCACTACGCAACGTCGTGGTGGTTAGTCCAGGCGCCATGGGGAGGCGTTCGCTGTGCAGGATCAGAGCATCGGGGCCGTGCTGACTGCGGCCAGGCAGTCGGCCGGTCTGACGGTCGCGCAGGTCAGCGCGGCCACCAATATTCGCGAGACGATCATCCATCGCATGGAGCAGGATGACTACGGCCAATGCGGCGGTGACTTCTACGCCAGAGGGCACATCAGGGCCGTGGCCCGCGCCGTGGGCCTCGATCCCGAGTCCACCGTGCACCTTTTCGACCAGCAGCACGGCGGCGCACCGGAACCGGTGGCCGCCTCGGCCGTGTTCCAGGCCGACCGTAAGATCAACGTGCCGGAGCGGCGGGGGCCCAACTGGACGGCGGCGCTGGGGGTGGCGCTGGCGATCGTGATGGTGTTCGGCATGATGCGGGTGCTGGGGGGCGCCAGCGACCAGGTCCGTACGGCGGACGTACGCGCGGCGTCGGCCAAGCCCAGCGTCCCGCCCAACACGCCCATCACCGAGACGCCGCGCGCCAGGGCCGCCAAGAAGGGCATGGTGACGCTCCGGATCAAGGCGAAACGGTCGTCGTACGTGAACGTGCGCGACGCCGAGGGCCGCAAGCTCTTCGCGGGCACGCTCAAAGCGGGAAAGACGTCGACCTGGCGGGCCGAGGGCAAGGTCAACGTGCTGATCGCCGACGCGGGGGCCGTGTCGGTGCAGGTCAACGGCAAGAAGGTGACGTCGCTCGGCGAGGAGGGGGAGTCGGTGCGGCGTTCGTTCGGCCCGCCGAAGACGCAGGCGCGGTAGTCGCGCGGGGGTCACTGAGGGAGCCGGTGCATCGGGTGGTGGCCAACTCCCGATACCGTAGTGTTCACCATGTCATCCCGCCGAACCGCATCGCTGATCACTCTGGGCTGCGCGCGCAACGAGGTCGACTCCGAGGAGCTGGCCGCGCGACTCGAGGCTGCCGGCTGGCAGCTGGGCGACGACGACCCCGATGTCGTCGTCGTCAACACCTGTGGCTTCATCGAGTCGGCCAAGAAAGACTCCATCGACACGCTGCTGGCCGCCGCCGACTCCGGTGCGAAGGTGGTGGCGGCGGGCTGCATGGCCGAGCGCTACGGCAACGAGCTGGCCGACGCGCTGCCCGAGGCCAGTGCGGTGATCTCTTTCGACGACTACGCCGAGATCGGCGGCCGCCTCGACGACGTGGTCGCCGGCCGGCCGCTCAAGCCGCACACACCGCGTGACCGCCGCACCCTGCTGCCCATCTCGCCGGTGGACCGTGCCAGCGCGTCCAGGCCCAACATCCCAGGCCACGGCGACCTGCCCGAGGGGCTGGCGCCCGCGAGCGGCCCGCGCGTGCTGCGCAGGCGGCTCGACGAGAGCCCGGTCGCCTCGCTCAAGCTCGCCTCCGGCTGCGACCGGCGCTGCACGTTCTGCGCCATTCCCGCCTTCCGCGGCTCCTACGTCTCGCGCAAGCCCGAGGACCTGCTGGCCGAGGCCGACTGGCTGGCCCACCGGGGCGTGCGCGAGCTCGTCCTGGTCAGCGAGAACTCCACGTCCTACGGCAAGGACCTGGGCGACCTGCGGGCGCTGGAGAAACTGCTGCCCGACCTCGCGGCCGTCGAGGGCGTCGAACGGGTGCGGGTCAGCTATCTGCAGCCGGCCGAGCTCCGTCCCGGCCTGATCGACGTGATCACCGGCACCGAGGGCGTCGCCGCCTACTTCGACCTGTCCTTCCAGCACGCCAGCGGCTCCGTCCTGCGCCGGATGCGCCGCTTCGGCGACCCCCAGCGGTTCCTCGGGCTGCTGGAGAGCGTCCGCGAGCGTGCCCCTGAGGCGGGCGTGCGCTCCAACTTCATCGTGGGCTTCCCCGGCGAGACCGAGGAGGAGTTCGGTGAGCTGGTCGCCTTCCTGGAGGCCGCCCGGCTCGACGTGATCGGCGTGTTCGGCTATTCCGACGAAGACGGCACCGAGGCGGCCGACCTGCCGGGCAAGCTGCCTCAGGAGGTCGTCGACGAGCGGGTGCGGGCGCTCACCGAGCTGGCCGAGGAGCTGACCGCGCAACGCGCGGAGGAGCGCATCGGCACCGAGGTCGATGTGCTCATCGACGACGACCTGGGTGACGGCGGCTACGAGGGCCGGGCCGCCCACCAGGGCCCCGAGGTCGACGGCTCGGTCACGGTGCAGGGCATCGGCCTGGTCCGGGGAGAGATCGTGCGCGCGGTCGTGGTCGACGCCGAGGGGGTCGATCTGATCGCGCGTATCAAGGCCGGTCCATGAAAAGGGACGAGCGCCGCGTGGTAAGCCCGTGGAACATCGCCAACGTCCTCACGGTCCTCCGGTTGGTGCTCGTCCCTTTCTTTGTCGTCTGCCTGTTCGTGCCGGGCACGGGCTGGCGGGTGGCCGCGCTGGCGGTCTTCGCGGTGGCCTCGATCACCGACCATCTCGACGGTGAACTGGCCCGGCGCTACGGCCTCATCACCGACTTCGGCAAGATCGCCGACCCGATCGCCGACAAGGCGCTCACCGGCGCGGCCCTGGTGTGCCTGTCGATCCTGGGCGAGCTGCCGTGGTGGGTCACGGTCGTGATCCTCGGCAGGGAGCTGGGCATCACGGCGCTCAGGTTCGTGCTGCTGCGGCACGCCGTCATCCCGGCCAGCTACGGTGGCAAGATCAAGACCGTGCTGCAGATCGCCGCCATCGTGCTCTATCTGCTGCCGTTCGTGCCCGGTCCCGTCCGGTGGGTGGTGATGGGCGCGGCGGTGGTCGTCACGGTGGGCACGGGGGTCGACTACGTCGCCAGGGCGATCCGGCTGCGCATGGTCGCCAAGCGAGCGCGCGGGGAGTGATCGATCGATGGCGGACGTGGCCGGGGTGTTGCGGTTGCTGGTGGCCCAGGGCGCCACGGTCGCGGTGGCCGAGTCGCTGACGGGCGGGCTCATCGGGGCGAGCATCACGTCCGTCTCCGGGGCCTCCCAGGCGTTCGTGGGCGGTGTGATCTCCTACGCGACCGACCTCAAGCGGGAGCTGCTGGGCGTGCCCGGCGAGCTGCTGCGCCGCGAGGGCGCCGTGCATCCCGACGTGGCCGCGGCCATGGCGGCGGGGGTCGCCCGGGTGTGCGGGGCCACGTACGGGCTGGCGGTGACCGGCGTGGCGGGGCCGGAACCTCAGGACGGACGGCCCGTCGGCACCGTCCACGCGGCCGTCTGCGGGCCGGGCGGGCGGATTTCGGCCCGGACGTTGAGCCTGAGAGGGTCACGCGAACGTATCAGGGTAGAGACGGTGGACGAGGCGGTTGATCTCCTGGCAGGTGTGCTGAAGGCGAACATAGGGGAACATTCCGGGTGATTACTGTGTTACGTCCCGAGCGAACATCCGACGCACGGTCTGACGCTGTGTCGGTGGATACGGGTACGGTGGAGCTGTGAGTGAGGTCCGTGAGCCAACTGCAAGCACCGAGCGCCCGGCAGGCGGGCCTGATGAGTCTAGCGACGCGCCACGAGCGGCGGCCCCTGGCCGGCCCAGCCCAGTGATGACGGCGAGGAGTATGTACGAAGCGAAGAAGACCAATGTGCGGCACGAACCGATCGCGCGGGGCGTGGTGAAGACATCCGCGCCGGGGAGGGAGCGACAGATGATTCTGCTGCGTCAGCTGCTCGGCGACGTGCTGAGGCGGTTGCGGGTGCGGCAGGGACGCACGCTGCGCGAGGTGTCCACCCTCGCACGTGTTTCGCTGGGCTACTTGTCCGAGGTGGAGCGCGGGCAGAAGGAAGCCTCGTCCGAGCTGCTCGCATCCATTTGCGGCGCACTCGGCGTGCCCCTTTCGCAGGTTTTGCGTGAAGTTTCCGACCAGTTCGCGCTGGCGGAGCTCCAGGCTGCCCCCGTGCTTGCCGACGTGCCCGAGCACGAGCGCCTGCCCCTGGCGGAGTCGGTCCCCGGGTCGATCCCCGAATCCGTGTTCCCCGAAGTCAAGGACATGGTGGCCGCCTAACGCGGTTGGCAGCCGGCACACCACAGGATCAGCCGTTCCTGTGCGCCTGCCCCCATTTCCCCGCGGCTGATGCGGGTGCCGCATCGGCGACAGGGCATCCCTGCCCTGCCGTAGACCCACGTCCGGTTCGCCGGACGGCGATCACCTGTGGTCACCGTGCCCGCAGGCGCTCGATGATGGGCGTTCGCGGCCATGATGCGTTGGGCCAGTGACACGAGCCCTTCCAGATCCTCGACCTCTCCGACCGTCCGCCACGGCCAGATCCCGCGCAGAAACAGGGTTTCGGCTCGATAGATCGTGCCGATCCCGGCCAGGTTGCGCTGATCGAGCAGCGCCTCCCCGATGGTTCGGCCGGGCGCCGCTCGCAGTCTCCGCACGGCCTCTTCCGGATCCCAGTCCGGCCCCAGCAGGTCCGGGCCGAGATGCCCCACCAGCCGTGCCTCCTCATCCGTCCTGACGAGATCCACCATGCCCAGCCTGCGCCCCACCGCCTGCCAGCGCTCGTTGGCGAGGATCAGCCTGACCAGGTCACCGGGCGGTGTGCGCCGCCCGGCGGGCGTCACCACCCAGCTCCCGTCCATCCGCAGGTGGGTGTGCACGGTCAGGTCGCCCTCCACGCGGGTCAGCAGGTGCTTGCCGCGCGACAGCGTGGTGACGACAGCGCGCCCCGTCAGGTCGGCGGTGGCGTGCCTGGGCACACGGAAATCCGACCTGGTGAGCACGCGCCCGTCCAGGGCGCCGCGCAGTCGGCCGGCCGTACGGTGGACGGCGTCTCCCTCCGGCATCCTTCCAGTCTAGAAAGCGCCCATTCCGTCCCCTCCGCCCCCATAATGACGATCGGGGGGCCAGACGTGGTGGGAGGCAACTGCGGCATGTCAGAAATCTCAGGTTTACGCGGCGACGACCCTGCAGAGGTGGCCGGTCACCGGGTGACCGGACGGCTGGGCCCCGGCGTCTACACCGGGCGCGCTCCCAGCGGCGAGGCCGTGGTCATCCGGCTGCTGCCGCCGGAGCTGGATCCCACGCCCTTCCTGCACGCGATGGAGCCCCTGCGCGGGCTTTCCGCGGTCAGCACCGCTCAGGTCCTGTCGACGGGGATGCTGGACGACCGGACGTACGTCGTCAGCGAGTTCGTCGACGGCCCGACGCTGCAGGAGAGCGGTGGCGGCCTCGACGGCGTGGCACTGCACCGGCTGGCGGCCGGCACGATCACCGCGCTGGTCGCGATCCACCAGGCGGGGTTCGTCCACGGGGACATCAGCCCGGCCAACGTGCGGCTGGGTCCTGACGGGCCACGGGTGATCAACCTCGGCCTGGAGCACGCCCTGGCGGAGGCGGCGACCTCCACCCGCAAGGTGGGGGTTCCCGCCTACACCGCCCCCGAGCGGCTGCGCGGCGCCGAGGGCGGCCCGGCCGCCGACGTGTTCTCCTGGGCGGCGACCATGGTGTTCGCCGTCTCGGGGTCGTCGCCGTTCGAGGGCGGTTCGATGGCGGCGACCGTCGATCGCATCACCGGCGGTGAGCCTGATCTGCCCGACCTCGGCGAGTTGCACGCGCTGATCGTCGCGTGCCTGGCCAAGGACCCGGCGGCCAGGCCCGCGGCGAGTGAGGTGCTGCTGCGTTTGGTCGGGCAGACGTCGTTCCTCACGGGCCCGTTGCGAGCCGGCCCTTCCCTTCCCGGCGAGCAACCCGCACCACCGCCCATCGGGGCGCGGCCGCGCGTGCGCGTGCTCGCGCTGGTGGCCGCGTTCGCCGCCGGGGCGCTGGTCTCGGGGATCGGCGTCTACGCCCTGGTGGACACCGGCACGCCCGTGCGGGGCGTGGCCGCCACCAGCTCACCCGGCGGGCCCGCCGCGCAGCCCACGGTCAGCGCGTCCGCCACGGTCGCCCCGCTGGAGAAGGTCGAGAAGAAGGCGGCGACCGACTCCGAGCTGCCGACCATCGGAGCCACCCTGCACGAGCATCCCAGCGATCCGGTGCGCGCCGCGTCCTATCTGGAGGCCAAGGGGAAGTTCACGGCCTACGTCAGGGAGCGCGGGGGCGCCTTCAAGGCGGTGGGGACGGCCGAGGAGCCAGCCCTAGCGCCCGGCGGCGACTGGGTGGCGCTCAACCCCTTCCTGAAGTTCCAGAACTCTGAGATGGACCACGTCAAGCTGGCCAGGTTGTCCACAGGTGAGTCGTTCGTCGTCACCACAGTCAAGAAACCGCTGCAGACCATGACTCCCGTGTGGTCCAGAGACGGCGCCCGGCTGCTCATGTCGGTCATCGACGCCGGCGAGCCGCGCAGGGTCGTGGGTTTCGTGGTCGTCGACCTGGCCACGAGGAAGGCGGTGCACGTCGAGACCGAGTACTTCGACGACGCGGCGTTCAGCTTCACCTTCACGCCGGACGGCTCGATCGCCAGGGGATACGGCGACGGCAAGCGTCACGGCATCGAATACTTCGACATGTCAGGCCAGGTCACCAAGACGTTGCACTGGGTGGGCGCGCCCCGCGACCGCGACTGGTTCTCCCCGTCCGGCAAGAGCTTCGTCACCTTCTGCCCCAGCGAGAAGGAGATCTGCGTGTGGAACTCCGCGACGGGCGCGCGCCAGGCGACGGTGCCTGTCAAGGCCGAGGAATCGAGCCTGCTCGGCTGGTTCACCGACAAGCACCTCCTGATCCAGGAGCCGGGCAAGAAGGGCGCCGCCACCGTCAAGGTCGTGGACCTCCTCGGCACGACGCAGCGCGTGCTGGCCGACGTCGAGCCCGGGCGCGGCCTCCTCCGGTTCGCCCGCTTCCCCGGTCGATGAAGCCGCTGGTCGCGGGCGACCCCCGCGAAGTGGGCGGTCACCGCATCGTGGGCCGGCTGGGCGAGGGAGGCCAGGGTGTGGTCTACCTCGGCGAGTCGCCCGAGGGAAGGCAGGTCGCGGTCAAGCTGCTCGGGTCGGGGCTCGACGATCCCGGCGCGCTCGATCGCTTTCGTCAGGAGGCGGGTTACGCGCGGCGGGTCAAGGCGTTCTGCACGGCTCAGGTGCTGGACGGCGGCGAGGCCGGCGGCCTGCCGTACGTGGTCAGCGAGTTCGTCGACGGGCCCTCGCTGGCCCAGGTGATCCAGGAGCGCGGCCCGTTGCGCGGGGCGGAGCTGCGCAGGCTGGCCATCGGCACGCTGACCGCGCTGGCCGCCATCCACCAGGCGGGCGTCGTGCACCGCGACTTCAAACCCGGCAACGTGCTGCTCAGCAGGGACGGGCCACGGGTGATCGACTTCGGCATCTCCCGCGCCGTGGAGGAGCTGGAGCACCATGGCGACGTCATCGAGGGCACGCCGCCGTACATGGCTCCCGAGCAGTTCGGCGGGGGTGCGGCGGGAGCGCCGGCCGACATGTTCGCCTGGGCCTCGACCATGGTGGCCACCGCGACGGGACGCCCGCCGTTCGGCACGGGCCCGCTGCCGGCGCTCATTCACCGCATCACGCGGGCCGAGCCCGCTCTGGGAGAGCTTGAGGGCGAGCTGCGCGAGCTGGCGGTGCGGTGCCTGGCCAAGGACCCCGGCGAACGGCCGACTGCCACGCAGGCGCTGCTCACGCTGCTCGGGCACCGCGTGCCTGAACAGCGGCTGCTCGCAGAAGGGCAGCAGTCGGCTGCGCCGCCCTCCCGCCACCTCAGACGGCTGCCCCCGGCCGTCACGGTGTCGCTCGCAGTGGTGGCCGCCGTGGCTGTCGCGGCCGCCGTGCTGCTCACCCGTCCGTCACCCACTGCCGTCACGTCCGCTGGCCCGGCCGCTGGGCTCCCGCCGGCGCCGAGCGCAGGGCCGATGCCGCTCACCTCGGTGTCAGAGGTCGAGCTCCAGGACACCGGCATCACCGTTCACGAGAGCCCCGACGATCCCGTGTGGGTCTCCTCCTACCATGACCAGCGCAAGGGCCAGGCCGGGTCGTACGTGCGTGACCCGGCCACGCGGCGCTTCGCCTTCTTCGGCAACCTGGAGGAGCCGATCGTCTCGCCGGGCGGCGGCTACGTGGCCTCCCTGTCCTCGACGCGGCTCCAGCGGACGGACTTCGAGACCATCCGGCTGCGCGAGCGCGCCACCGGCCGCGACCGTGACCTGCGCACCGTCGACAAGCCCGCCACACTGTTCTGGCCGGCCTGGTCTCCTGACGGGGGGGCGGCTGCTCACGACCGTCGTCGAGGCCGGCGAGCCGGCCAGGACCGTGGGGTTCGCGGTCGTGGACCCGGTGGCCGGCACGGTCAAGGTCACGCGGGTGGCGGGCGCGGAGCAGGCCAGGTACGCGTGGGGTGCGGACGCCGGGAACGTGGTGTACGGGGCGCCGGGCGGGGTGGTGAAGGTGCTGGCCCTGGACGGCGAGGAACTGCGGGCCTTCTCTGACGTGGGCGAGGTGGCGCCGGGCGGCGTGGCGCGTACGAACCTCGGAGCGGTCTTTGCCACGAAATGCCCGAACAACTCGCGAAATATTTGCTTCTGGGACGAAGCGAGCGGCGACAGGAAGGGCGTCGCCCGGTTGCCGGAGGGCGGGAGTTTCAACGGCTGGATGGACGAGCGGCATTTCCTGGCGACCGTGCCCGGCGGCGGCGGGAACGCCGACGTCGTCCTGATGGACCTCACGGGCCGGCCCGTCCGCACGCTGGCCGGCGGCCCGGCCGCCGAGCTGGCCGACATCCCGCTCTGGTTTACCCGGAAGTAGCGACCCACTCGTCCACCAGGACGCAGAGCTGGTCCAGGGCCTCTTCGACGCGCTCGCGGTCGCCGGTGGTGAGCAAGTCGATCTGCAGCCCTGTGTACGCCGAGTTGGCCAGCGTGGAGATGCGCAGCGCGTCGGCCTCGGGCACGCCCCGCTCGCGCAGCAGCCCCGCCACGAACTCCGACCGGTCCGACAACAGCCGTGGGACATGGCCGCGCAGACGCCCGCCCGCCGCCAGGCCCTCGATCTCGTGGATGAGCCGCGCGATGGGCAGATTGTCCTCAGAGGACTGCCAGTCCCAGGTGCGGCGGATGATGGAGCCCACGCTGTCGGAGCCCGCCCAGCCGGGCAGCGAGCGCAGCCAGGCGCGGTGCCGCTCGTCGAGGCGCTCCATGGTGGCCGACAGCAGCTCCTCCTTGTCGGCGAAGTGGTGCGTCAGCACGCGCGTGGACTTGCCCAGATGCTCGGCCAGCGGTCGCATCGACAGGGTCGAGAGGCCGTGCCCCGCCAGATAGTCGACGATCTGGTCGAGCAGCTCGGCGCGGCGGTTGGGGTCGGCGGTCCTGGCCATGGATATCCCTTTGACGTCATCGAGGTGACGACTGTTACCCTATCGCGGAAACATCTGTTACCTTAATCAAGGGGATACCCATGTCCGTTGACGTGCGGCAGCGTGCCCGCGTGCCCGCGTGGCTGCTCGCCTTGGCGTTCACCACGTTCGCCTTCGCCACCGACGACTACGTGATCGCGGGCGTGCTGCCGGCGATCTCCGCCGACCTCGGCGTCAGCGAGGCGGCAGGCGGGCAACTGGTCACCGTGTTCTCGCTGGCGTTCGCGCTGGGGGCGCCCGTCGCGTCCGTGGTGACCGCCACCTGGCCCAGGCGCGGGCTGATCACCGGCGCCCTGACGCTGTTCGTGGCCGCCAACTGGGCCGCCGCGTTCGCCGGCTCGTACGCCGTCCTCATGGGCCTGCGGGTGCTGGCGGCGCTCGCCGCGGCGGCCGTCGTGCCCGCGGCGTACGCCATCGCGACCTCCATGGCGCCCGAAGGGCGGCAGGGACGCTATCTGGCACTCGTGATGGGCGGCCTGACCGGATCTCTCATGCTGGGCGTGCCCATCGGCACCTGGGTGGGAGGCGCGTTCGGCTGGCCGGCGACGTTCGGGGTCGGCGGGCTGCTGGGACTCGCCGCGCTGGTGGCGACCAGGCTCACGCTGCCGGAGCCGCCGCCGGGCCAGGCCATGCCCATCGGGCGCCGGCTGGCGCCGCTCGCCCGGCCCCGGGTGCTGGTCGGCCTGCTCGGGATCGTGGCGATCGTGCTGGGCAGCATGATGCTGATGACGTATATTGCGCCGTTCCTGCGGGACCTGGCCGGGGCCGGGCCCACCGAGCTCGGCTGGATCTTCGCCCTGGCCGGGGCGGCCGGGATCGTGGGCGGCCAGCTGGGCGGCCGCGCCGCCGACCGGTGGGGCGCCGACCGGGCGCTGATGGCCGGGATCTCCGGGTTCACGGCGGTCATGGCGGCCTTCACCGCCTGCTGGCTCCTGCGGCCGATGGCGCTGCTCGCGCTCCTGCCGCTGCTCATGGTGTGGGCGGCCGTGTCGTGGTGGATCCCGCCGCCCGCGCAGACCCGGCTGCTCGCCATGGCGGGCCCGGCGGCGCCGCAGGCGCTCGCGCTCAACAGCAGCGCCGTCTACGTCGGGGTGTCGGGAGGCGGGGCACTCGGCGGGCTCGTGCTCGACGCGTACGGCAGCGGCTGGCTGCCCGCCGCCGCGGCCGTGGCCGAAGTCGTCGCGCTTGCCCTCTTCTGGACCGCGGCCAGGCTGCGCGCCTGACCGGTGTCAGTCCCAGGCGGCGGGGTCGGAGGCGAGCAGGCGGATGCGCTCGGGCAGCGCGCCCGAGGCGACCTGCTCCAGCGTGACCTCCTCCAGGATGGAGCGCTCGGTGGCCCGCAGCGCGATCCACACCTGCTGCAGCGATTCGGCGGGCCCGCGGTAGCCGACGTGCTCGGGCCGCTCTCCGCGGACGTTGGCGAGCGGCCCGTCCACCGCCCTGATCACATCGGCCAGGGAGATCTCGGCGGCGGACCGGGCCAGCACATAACCGCCCTCCGGCCCTCGCTGCCCGCGCACCAGCCCGGCGCGGCGCATCTGCAGCAGGATGTTCTCCAGATATTTGGGGGGCATGTCCTGCTCTTTGGCGAGCTCGCCCACAGTAGTCGGGCCGGCACCGGCTGCGGCGAGTTCGGCGGCGGCGCGGAGGGCGTAGTCGACACGAGCGGAAAGGCGCATGTTCCTGATTATCCCTCCTGGTCAAGACTGGTAAGTCGCAAGGCCGTCAGAACGGGCGCCCGGCGCTAAACTTCTAACAACCTTTTCGATTGACGGGTGGGATTTCCGCGTGGAGCGACGCCCTGGTGTGCCCAGGCTGCTGAGGGAGATCAACGACCGGGCCGCGCTGGAGTTGCTGCTGGCCACCGGTCCCATGACACGTGGGCAGATCGGCGACCTGACCGGCCTGTCCAAGGTCACGGCCTCGCAGACGCTGGCCAGGCTGGAGGAGCGCGGTCTGGTCGAGGTGGTCGGCACCCAGGCCGGCGGGCGCGGCCCCAACGCCGCCCTCTACTCCGTGATCCCCTCCAGCGCCTACGTCGCCGGCCTGGAGGTCGGGCCCGAGCTGATCTCCGCCGCGGTCGCCGACATCCACGGCCACACCGTCGCCGAGGTCACCGTCGATCCCCGAGGTCACGACGACCCGGTCTCCGTGGTGCACGACGCGATCGCCAAGGCCTGCCGCAGCGCCAAGGTCAGCCTGGCCAGGCTGCGCGGCGTGGTGATCGGCACCCCCGGCGTGGTCGACCCGCGCAGCGGCGACGTGCGCTTCGCCTTCGACCTGCCGGGCTGGCACGAGGGCATCCACGACGCGCTGGTAGGCGACCTGCGGCGCGAGGTGACCATAGAGAACGACGTCAACCTCGCCGCCATCGCCGAGCGCGCCGACGGCGCGGCCAAGGGGGTCGACGACTTCGTGCTGCTGTGGGCGAGCCGCGGCCTGGGCCTGGCCGTCATGCTCGGCGGCAAGCTGCACCGGGGGCGTTCGGGCAGCGCGGGCGAGATCGGCTACCTGCCGGTGCCCGGCGTGCCGCTGCCCGAGGACATCCGCACCATGCCGGGGCGCCTGCCGTCCCTGGCAGGCGGCCTGCAGTCGCTGGTGAGCGCCGAGACGGTGACCGAGCTGGCCCGCGGCCACGGTTTCGCGGCCGGCAGCGCCGGCGAGTGCGTCCAGGTCGCGGTGGCGGCGGGCGCCGAGGGCGAGCCGCTGCTCTCCGAGATCGCCGACCGGCTCGCCCTGGGCGTGGCCGCGGTGTGCGTGATCCTCGACCCCGGCCTGGTGGTGCTGGCCGGGGAGGTCGGCGCGGGCGGGGCCGCGCTCACGTCCCGGGTGGAGGAGGCGGTGGCCCGCATCTGCCCGGTGCGCCCTCAGGTCGTGACCACGGCGGTGACCGGCCAGAACCCGGTGCTGCGCGGCGCCGTGCTGGCCGCACTCGACGAGGCCCGCGAGGCGCTCCTCGCGTCCTGAGCGCGGAGCCTCCGGCGTGCCGTCCGCGTGCGCGGAGCCTCCGGCGCGGCCGTCCGTGCGCCGAGCTTCCGGCGTGGGGCGTCAGGGTGTGCCGAGGAGCTCGACGGCGGCCTGCGCGTTGGGTCTGGCGGCCCCGTACGTCGCGATGTAGGCGGCGCTGCCGGGCCGCCACACGGGCAGCCCCATCTCGATGACCGTCGTGTCGCGGCGGGCCGCCACCAGCGCGGAGACCAGGTCCTGGCTGGCCTGGTGGCGGTGCGCGTCCTTGACGACGACGACCAGCGACCGGTTCGCGGCCTTGGCCAGCAGCACGGGGACGTCCGCCGCCTCGGGCCCGACCCTGACGATCTCCGCGTCGGGCAGCCACGGGCCCACGCCCCACGGCACGTCGCCCACGGCAATCGTCGGCGGCGTGTCCACCTCGATCACCAGGGGTTCGACCAGCGGCTCCGGGGCGCCGGTCAGGCGTACGGCGCGGCGGGCGGCGTGCAGGCCGACGCCGTTCTGCTCGGCCGCGGGCTCGTGCGGCGCGCCGAACCAGGCGCGCAGCGCCGCCACCCGTTCCGCGGCCTCCTCCAGGCGCGCAAGCGGCAGGCGCCCCTCCCGTACGGCGGCGACGATCCCCTCGATGATCGCCTGGATGTCGTCGTAGGTGGGCAGCGGGCCGAGGCACAGCAGGTCGGCGCCGGCCGCCAGAGTCAGCACCGCGCCCCCGGCCAGGCCCACGCTCTTGGTGATGGCCTGCATGTCGAGCGCGTCGGTGACGACCACGCCGTCGTACCCGAGCTCGCCCCTCAGGAGCCCGGTCAGCGCGGCCCCGGACAGCGTGGCGGGGGAGTCGCCCGTCACCGCGGGCACCGCCACGTGCGCGGTCATCACCGACCTGGCCCCGGCGCCGATCGCCGCGCGGAAGGGGGCCAGTTCCCGCGCCCGCAGCACGTCCAGGCCGACGTCCACGACGGGCACCGCGAGGTGCGAGTCCACCCGGGTGGCGCCGTGGCCGGGGAAGTGCTTGACGCAGGCGGCCACGCCGCCCGTCTGCAGGCCGCGTACGGCCGCCACCGTGTGCCTGGCGACCAGCTCCGCGTCCGTGCCGAACGACCTGGTGCCGATCACCGGGTTGTCGGCCTCGGTGTTGACGTCGGCGCTCGGCGCCATGTTGAGGTTGACGCCGCAGGAGGCCAGTTCGGCGGCGATCGCCCGGTACACGCTGCGGGTGAGCTCGGCGTCGTCCACCGCGCCGAGCGCCGCGTTCCCCGGGTACGGGCTGCCGACGTGGTAGGCCAGCCGCGTCACGTCGCCGCCCTCCTCGTCGAGCGAGATGACGGGCTCACCGGCGGCGCGCAGCGCGGTGGTCAGCTCGCGCACCTGGCCGGGCTCGGCGACGTTGAAGCCGAAGAGTGTGACACCGCCCAGGCCGTACTCCAGCTCGCGCAGCACCCACGTGGGCGCCGTGGTGCCCTGGAAGGCGGCGAGCAGCGTGCCGGCCGCGAGACGGCGCAGCCCCCGATCACTCTGACTCATGGCTCCTCATCAGTTCTCAGGCAGGGTGGAGTACGGCACGGTCGTGCCGTACGGATGGCGGACGTCAGCCCTTCACGGCCCCGGCGACCAGGCCGGTGACCATGCGGCGTTGCACGACAAGGAAGAAGACGACGACGGGGATGGTCATCATCGTGGAGGTGGCCATGATGGCGCCCCAGTCGGTGCCCTTCTGCCCGAAGAAGTACTGCAGGGCGACGGGCATGGTGTATTTCGTCGGGTCGCTGATCAGGTACAGCGACATGATGAGCTCGTTCCACGCGGTGATGAACGAGAAGATGCTGGTCGCGACGAGTCCGGGGGCCACCAGCGGGAAGAGCACCTTCCAGAAGGTGGTGAACCGGCCGGCCCCGTCGATCCAGGCGGCCTCCTCCAGCGACTTGGGCACCGCGGCGACGAACGTGCGCAACATCCAGATGCCGAACGGCAGGGTCAGCGCGACCTGGGTGACGATCAGGCCGAGCAACTGGTCGTAGAGGCCCAGCCGCTTGACGCTCAGGAACAGCGGGATGACCAGCGCCTCGGCGGGGATCATCTGCACGATGAGCAGCAGGGCGAGGAACGGCGTGCGGCCCTTGAACCTGAACCTGGCCACCGCCGTGGCCGAGAGCAGGGCGAAGACGGCGCCGATCAGGATGGTGCCGAGCGCGACGATGGCGCTGTTGCGCATGTAGAGCCAGATGGAGTGCCCGGCCACGCCGTCGGTCAGCACGCGCTGCACGTGCTCGAAGGTGAACTGCGTCGGGAACGGGATGAAGTCGGTGGTGAAGATCTGGTCGTTCGTCTTGAACGCGGTGGAGACCATCCAGTAGACGGGGAACGTGGCCACCACGAAGACGAGCACGCCGAGCGTGTTGAGCGTGACCTTGCCCAGGCGCTTGCGGGTCAGCGGGGTCATCACGTGTCCTCCTGCTTGAACATCTGCCGGACGTAGGCCGCCGTGACGATGAGCAGGATCACGGTCAGCACGAGGGCGATGGCCGCGCCCGAGCCCATCTTCGGCGGGGCCTTGAACGCCTCGGTCACCGCGTACATCGACAGGTTGTAGGCCTCCCTGTTGTTGGTGCCGGCCAGCACGTACAGCTGGGAGAAGACCTTGAAGTCCCAGATGATGGAGAGCACGGTCAGCACCGCGAAGACGGGCTTGAGCAGCGGGAACGTGATCCGCCAGAACGTCCGCCAGGGGGCGGCGCCGTCGACCTTGGCGGCCTCGTACAGCTCGGAGGGCACGCCCTTGAGGCCGGCCAGCACCGAGACGGCGACGAACGGGAAGCCGGCCCAGACCACGCAGATGACCAGCACCATGTAGATGGACCAGGCGTCGTTGAGCCAGGGTTCGCCGGTCCAGTCGGCCCGGCCGAACAGGGTGCTGGAGAGAGGGTCGGGCAGCAGGTTGAGCGCCCAGTTGATGATGCCGGCCTCGGCGTCGAACAACCAGCGCCAGATCACGCCCTGCGCCACCGGCGGCACCGCCCAGGCGAACATGATGCCGATGATGACGAACAACGACATCTTCTTGCCGAGTCGGTGCAGCAGCACGCCGACGGCGGTGCCGAGGACGAGGGTGAGCGGCACCGCGATCACGGCGAACACCACCGTGTTGCGGAGCGAGGACCAGAAGATGTCGTTGTCGACGAAGGCGGTGAAGTTGTCCAGCCCGACCCAGGTGGCCGGCTTCTTGCCGGAGATCTGGACCAGGCCCACCTTCTGGAAGGCGATGATGCCCATCTGGATCAGCGGGTAGAGCAGCAGCGCGCCGATGACCAGCAGGCCGGGGACGAGCAGGACGTAGGGGACGGACCACGCGGGCAGCCCGCTGGCCTTGTGCGGCGGGTTCGGGCGGCGCGGCCCCGGGGCTGGGGAGCGGTCCCCGCCCCGGGGAAGCGTTGACGTGTTCGTCATAGGCTCAGGAGGCGTTGAGGATGTCTTCGAGTTCCTTGTTGGCCGCGGCCAGCGCCTCGTCGGCGGACGCCTTGCCCTCGATGACCTGGCGTGCGGCGTTCTGCAGCACCGCCTTGGTCTCGTTGGCCTCGGTCCACTGCGGGTCGGCGGGGAAGGCCTTGGCCTTGGCGAAGGCGGCGGCGAACGGCGCCTGCACCGGATCCTCGGCCAGCTTGGCGAGCGCGTCGGGATAGACGGGGAGCAGGCCGCCGTCGGTGGCGTACTTGACGCCCCAATTCTTGCCGGAGGCGAGCTTCACGAACTCCTTGGCCGCCTCCTTCTCCTCCGAGGTGCCCCAGACGGCGATGTCATTGCCGCCGAGGAACGCCTGCGCCTCGCCGCCCGACTGGGACGGAAGCGGGAAGAAGGCGAGCTTGTCGCCCTTGAGCTTGCCCTTGCTGTCCTCCTCGATCCCGGCGAGGTCCCACGCGGCGGTGAGGTACATGCCGACCTTGTTGTTGGAGAAGCGGGTGCGGATCTCGGTGGTGTTCTGGTTGAGGCGCGACTTGCTGGACAGGCCGTCGGTGACCAGGCCGGTGTACTGCGCGAAGCCGGTCTTGAAGCCCGGGTCGGTCAGCTTGCCGACCCACTTGTCGCCCTCCTTGACGGCGTACTCGCCGCCGGCGGTCCAGGCGAGGGCGCCGAGCAGGTGGTTGGCGTCGGAGCCGCCGTTGAACGCGAACCCGTCGACGTCGGAGCCCTTCTCGGCCTGGATCTTCCTGGCCGCGGCGACGAGTTCGTCCCAGGTCTTGGGCACCTCGATCTTGAGCTCCTTGAACCAGTCGGCGCGGTAGAGCACCGCCCGGGTGCCGCCGCCCCACGGCACGGCGTACGTCTCGCCGTCGATGGTCTCGAGGCCCATCAGGTTCTTCGGGATCTGAGCCTGGTCGCCCGCGGCCACGATGTCCGTGACCGGCTCCAGCGCCTCCTGGCTCTGCCAGAGCGGGACCTGGTCGTTGCCGATCTCGGTCACGTCGGGGCCGGTGCCGCCCGCTGCCGCGGCCGTGAACTTGTCGTTGACCTGGGCCCAAGGAATCCACTCGACCTTCACCTTGGCGCCGGTCTGCTTCTCGAACTCGGCGACCAGTTCGTCGGTGTACTTCTGCGCGTCGGGGTTCGTGTCGCCCAGGCGCCAGAAGGTCAGGGTCTTGCCGGCGTACTTCGGCCCGCTCGCGGCGGCCGCGCTCGGTGAGGACTCAGGCGTCTCGCCGGAACCGCCGCAGGCCGCCAGGCCCAGGGCCAGGGCGGCCGTGGTGACCGAAGTGGCTGTGATCTTCGCGATCCTCACAGGGTTCTCCCTTCCCGGGTGCCGGCCTACGGTCCGCACCAGGCTGATCGTCAATGCCGTACGATGCTGATAAACTAACAAGAAACTTTCCTTAATAAAACGCCCGTTAGCCGATCGTGACGAGAGGGGAAACGCCGATGCGCCGAGACCCGGGAACCCCCCGGTTGCTGCGTCGGCTGAACGACCGGGCGGCGCTCGAACTGCTCATCGGAGACGGCCCCCTCACGCGCGCCGAGCTCGGCGAGCGGACCGGCCTGTCCAAGGTCACCGCAGGTCAGCTCCTCGTCAGGCTGGAAGAGCGAGGGCTCGTCGAGGTCACGGGGGAGCGGGCGGGCGGCAGGGGCCCGCACGCCGCGCTGTACGCCGTGGTGCCCTCCTGTGCGTACGTCGCCGGGCTCGAGGTGCTGCCCGACAGCCTCAAGGTCGGTGTGGCGGACATCACAGGCAGGACCGTGGTGGAGATCACGCTCAACCCCTCCGACGGCCGCGATCCCGTCGAGGCGGTGCACGCGGCCGTGCGGCGGGCCTGCGAGGCGGCCGGCATCAGCATGTCCCGGCTGCGTTCCTTCGTCATCGGCACCAGAGGCGTGGTCGACCCGGTCAGCGGGGACGTGCGCTGGTCGTACGACCTGCCGGACTGGCACGTCGGCGTGCTGGCCAGCCTGCGCGAGACCCTCGGCGCCTCGGTGACGATCGAGAACGACGTCAACCTGGTCGCCCTCGCCGAGCACAAGTACGGAGCGGCCGCCGGGCACGACGACTTCGTGGTGATCTGGGCGGGCGTCGGCCAGGGGCTCGGCGTCATGCTGGGCGGCCGGCTGCACCGAGGCATCACCGGGGGAGCGGGCGAGATCGGCTGGCTGCCGGTGCCGGGCGAGCCGCTGCCCGCCGACGTCTCCCAGCCGCAGTCGGGCTCGTTCCAGCGCCTGGTGGGCCACGACGCCCTGCGCGGGCTGGCCGAGCGGCGCGGGCTGACCGGCAACACCGTGGCCGACCTGGTACGCGGCGGCGACGAGGGCTATCTGGACGAGGTGGCGATGCGGCTGGCCGTGGGCGCGGCCGCCGTGACCGTCGTGCTCGACCCCGGGCTGATCGTCCTCAGCGGTGACGTCGGCAGGGCGGGCGGCGCACGGCTGGCCGCCAAGGTGCAGGAGGCGGTGGCGCGCGTGTGCCCGAGCCGGCCCACCGTGGTCACCACCGGGGTCGCCGGCAACCCCGTGTTGCGCGGGGCTCTGGTGGCGGCTCTGGAACAGGCCCGGGAACAGGTTTTCTCCGACACTGTGTGAGAATTTCTGCCCATGTGGCAGTCCCCGAACGATGTCGTGCTCATCTCGGACCCCCGTGTCGCCTCCGTCCCGGTGCAGGAGTGCGGCGAACCCCTGACCGACGTACGCGGGCGGCTGCGCGTGGACACGCGCATGGCCGACGACGACGGCGCGTACGCCCACCTGCGCTCCGGCCTGCTCGACCGCCTGGAGAAGGCGGAGACCCTGCTGCCCGACGGCTACCACCTGCTGATCGTCGAGGGCTACCGTCCGATCGCGACGCAGCGGCGGATCTTCGACGGGTACCGGGCGGAGCTGGAGGCGACCTTCCCCGACATGTCGCCCGACGAGTCCTATGTCGCGGCGAGTCGCTACGTCTCCCCCGTCGACGTCGCCCCCCACACCGCAGGCGCCGCCGTCGACCTGACCCTGTGCTCACCCAACGGCACCGAATACGACATGGGCACCCAGGTCAACGACAATCCCGAGCAGAGCGACGGCGCCTGCTACACCGCCGCCCCCACCATCTCCGACGACGCCCGCGCCCACCGCAAGCTCCTCGCCGCCGCCCTGGAGCCGGTCGGGCTGGTCAACTACCCCACCGAGTGGTGGCACTGGTCCTACGGTGACCGCTACTGGGCCATGGCCACACGCGCCCCTTACGCCCTCTACGGACCCATCTGACAAGCACCTGTCGGACGGGTTTCCCCCAGGGCACGGTACGGGCACAACCTCGTACGGAGGCTTTTGGACTCCCCAACGAGGTGTGGGCATGGTTCCGTTGATCGGGATCGAAGAGGAATACCTCGTCGTCGATCCCCGCACCCGCCACGTGGCTCCCCGAGCGGCCGAAGTCCTGGCCGCGGCCACGGACGTGCTGGACGTGGTGCAAGAAATCACCCGATTCCAGGTGGAGGCGCGCACGCCGCCGTCCGCCGACCTGAGCGAGCTGGGCTCGCGACTGCGCACCGTACGCAAGGAAGTGGCGGACGCGGCCCGCAGGTGCGGGCTGGCCGTCGTCGCGAGCGGCATCCCCGTCCTGGGCAACGTCATGCAGCCGCCGCTCACCGACGACGACCGTTACCTCCAGGGCAGGGTGCTCTACCGCGCGCTGCAGGACGAGATCAGCATCTGCGCCCTGCACGTCCACGTGGACGTGCCCGACGAGGAGCACGCCGTCTACGTCGGCAACCACCTGCGGCCATGGTTGCCGACGCTGATCGCGCTGGCCGCCAACTCGCCGTTCTTCGTGGGACGCGACACCGGCTACGCGTCGTGGCGGGTGATCAGCTGGGGCCGCTGGCCGGTCTCCGGCGCACCTCCCTACTTCCCGTCGTACCGCGACTACGAGCTGGCGCTGCGCTCGCTGGCGGAGTCGGGCGCGCTGCTCGACGCCAAGACCGTCTACTGGGACGCCCGCCCGTCACCCCAGCTGCCGACCGTGGAGATCAGGGTGGCCGACGTGCCCCTCGACGTGGCCCACAGCCTCACCCTGATCGGGCTCATCCGCGCCCTGGTCGTGACCTCCCTGGAGGCCGTCCGGCGCGGCGACAGGGGGTTGCCGGTGCCCGCCGAGGTGCTGCGCGCCGCCTACTGGCGAGCCGCCCGCGACGGGCTGCTGGGCGACAGCATGGACGTGCGGCACGGCACGCTCGTGCCCGCCCCGGTGATGGCCGGGCGCCTCCTGGAGCACGTACGCCCGGCGCTGACCGAGGCGGGTGACCTCACGTTCGTCCAGGAGGGCCTGGACCGGCTGCTGCGTCAGGGCTCGGGAGCCATGCGCCAGCGCCGGGTGCACGCACGGGGCAACGACCTGGCCGAGGTGGTGGACGACCTGATCGAGGCGACGGTCGCGTAACCCATGCGTCATCGGCCGACGGCGTAGCCCTGCGCGCCGCGCGGGTTGGCGGCGGCCTTGAGGAAGGCGCCGTCACGGGCGACGGCGCTGAGTCTGCCGAGCGACCACGGACCCTGCTGCTCCACCTCGTGCCCGCGCCGCCGCAACTCGGCGACGACGCCCGGGTCGAGGCGGTCCTCCACGTGCAGGACGCCGGGGCGCGAGCCGCGCGGGAAGAACGAGCTCGGGAAGTGCTCGGTGTGGAACATGGGCGCGTCGATGGCCTCCTGCAGGTTCAGCCCGCCGTGAACGACGGACAGGAAGAAGTTCGGGCTCCACTGGTCCTGCTGGTCGCCGCCCGGCGTGCCGAAGGCCAGCCACGGCCGGCCGTCCCTGAGCGCGAACGACGGCGACAGCGTGGTACGCGGCCGCGTACCGGGACGCAGCGACGCCGGCAGGCCCTCCTGCAGCCAGAACATCTGCGCCCGCGTGCCCAGGCAGAAGCCCAGCGCGGGAATGGTGGGCGAGCTCTGCAGCCAGCCGCCGCTGGGCGTGGCCGAGACCATGTTGCCGTGCCGGTCGACCACGTCGACGTGGCAGGTGTCGCCCCTGACCGTGCCGTCGAGGGAGGTCACCTCCACGCCGCCCGCGGTCTTGGCGACCGTGGGCTCGCCGACCCCCTGCGGGGCGCGGGCGCCGGAGACGCCGGGCGCGCCGCTGGAGGTGCCGGGGGCGGGCAGGTCGGGCAGCCTGGGCGTCCGCCCGCCGGGCGAGCCGGGCCGAAGGTCCAGGTCGGCGCCGGGGCCGACGAGGGCGCGCCGCCCGGCGTTGTACGCCTCGCTCAGCAGGTCGGACATGGGCACGTCGGCGTCGCCGTACCAGGCTTCGCGGTCGGCGAAGGCGAGCTTGGCGACCTCGGCGACCGTGTGCACGTAGTCGGCGCTCAGGTAGCCCATCGCGTCCAGGTCGAACCCGGACAGCAGGGCGAGCTGCTGCAGGAACACCGGGCCCTGCCCCCACGGCCCCGTCTTGCACACGGTGTGCCCGCGGTAGTCGAACGTCACGGGATCCTCGACGGTGGCCGCCCAGCCGGCCAGGTCGTCGCCGGTCAGCAGCCCGCCGTGCACCTCGCCGGAGCTGTCGCGCCAGGCCGTCTTGGTGCTGAACTCGGCGATCGCCTCGGCGACGAAGCCCTCGTACCAGGCCTTCCTGGCGGCGGCGAGCTGCCCCTCGCGGATGCTCGACGCCGCCTCGGCCTCCGCGACCAGCCGCCGGTACGTCGCGGCCAGCACCGGGTTGGCCAGCTTCGTCCCCGGGGCGGGCGCGGCGCCGCCGGGCAGCCAGGTCGCCGCCGACGTCGGCCAGTCGCCGGTGAACAGCCCCGCGACCGACTCGATGGTGGCGGAGATCCGGTCGAGCACGGGCACGCCGTGCTCGGCGTAGTGGATCGCGGGAGCCAGCACGTCGGCCAGCGACCAGGTGCCCCAGCGCTCCAGCATGAGCATCCAGCCGCCGAACGCCCCGGGCACGGTCGCCGCCAGCAGCCCCGTGCCGGGCACGACGTCCAGGCCGAGCCCGGTGTAGTGCTCGATCGTGGCCGCGGCGGGCGCCACGCCCTGGCCGCACACCACCGACACCTTCTGGTCGGCCTCGCTCCACAACAGGATCGGCACCTCACCGCCCGGGCCGTTCAGATGCGGCTCGGCCACCTGCAGCACGAACCCCGCGGCCACGGCCGCGTCGAAGGCGTTGCCGCCGCGTTCGAGCACGCTCATGCCGGCGGCGGAGGCCAGCCAGTGGGTGCTGGCGACCATGCCGAAGTCGCCCGACAGCTCAGGCCTGGTGGTGAACAAACCATTCTCCTTTAGCGATGTGCGGCCGCGTCGGGGATGCGGTCCGCCGTGATGAGGTGACACGCGGCCGGGTGCCCGTTGCCCCGCGCGTCGGTCAAGGGGGGTTCGTCGGTGCGGCAGGCGTCGTACGCCAGCGGGCACCGCGTGTGGAAACGGCACCCCGGGGGCGGGTCGACCGGGCTCGGCACGTCGGCGCCGAGCACGATCCTGCGCCGCTCACGCTGCCGCACCGGATCGGCCACCGGGGCCGCCGACAACAGCGCCTGCGTGTACGGGTGCCGCGGCGCGGCGAAGATCTCGGCCTTCGGACCCGACTCCACGATCTTGCCCAGGTACATGACGGCGATCCGGTCGGCCAGGAACTCCACGACCGACAGGTCATGCGTGATGAACAGGCAGGAGAAGCCCATGTCCCGCTGCAGGTCGGTGATCAGGTTGAGCACGGACGCCTGCACGGACACGTCCAGCGCCGACACCGGCTCGTCGGCCACCACGAGCTTCGGCTCCAGGATGAGCGCCCTGGCCAGCCCCACCCGCTGGCGCTGCCCGCCGGACAGCTCGTGCGGGAACCGCGAGCGCATCTCCGGCCGCAGCCCCACCTTCTCCAGCATGGCCGGCACCCGCTCCGAGACGCCCCGGCGGTCGGTCACCTTGTGCCGCAGCAGCGGCTCGCCGACGATCTGCTCGATCGTGAAGCGCGGGTTGAGCGAGGAGAAGGGGTCCTGGAAGACCATGTGCATGTCCCTGCGCAGCGGGCGCATGGCCCGGCGTGACAGGCGGGTGATGTCGCGGCCGGCCAGCTCGATCGTGCCCGCGGTCGGGTCGGTCAGGCGCAGCACGCACTTGCCGACCGTGGACTTGCCGCTGCCGGACTCGCCGACCAGGCCGAGCACCTCGCCCTCGCCGATCTCCAGCGACAGGCCGTCCACGGCGCGCACCTGGCCGTAGTGCTTGACCAGGTTGTCGATACGCAGGATCACGGCTGACCTCCGGGGTGGAAGCAGGCCGCCAGATGGCCTTCCGCCTGGCGTACGAGCGGGGGCCGCGACAGACGGCAGTCGGTCTGGACGCGCGGGCAGCGGTCGTGGAAGGCGCACTCGTCGGGGTCGGACAGCGGCGAGGGCACCATGCCGGGGATCTCCGCCAGCTGGCCGCCGACCGCCGCCGTCGGCAGGGCCTTCATCAACCCCAGTGTGTACGGGTGGCGCGGGTGCGCGAACAGCTCGGTCACCGTGGCCTGCTCCACGGCGCGGCCCGCGTACATGACGACGGCCCGGTCGGCGATGTCGGCCACCACGCCCAGGTCGTGCGTGATCAGGATGATCGCCGTGCCGAGCCGGTCGCGCAGGTCGCGGAAGACGTCCAGCACGCCCGCCTGGATCGTCACGTCGAGCGCCGTGGTGGGTTCGTCGGCGATCAGCACGCGGGGCGAGCAGGCCACCGCGATCGCGATCATCACGCGCTGCCGCATGCCTCCCGACAGCTGGTGCGGATACTCCTTCATCCTGCGCGCCGGCGCCGGGATGCCGACCAGCTCCAGCAGCGCGACCGCGCGCTCGCCGGCCGCCCGCCGCGACAGGCCCTCGTGCCGGCGCAGCACCTCGGTGATCTGGTAGCCGACGCTGAACGACGGGTTGAGCGAGGTCATCGGCTCCTGGAAGACGACCGAGACGTCCTTGCCGCGTACGTGCCGCATGTCCGGCTCGGGCAGCGTGGTCAGCTCGCGGCCGTCCAGCTTCACCGAGCCGGACAGCCGGGTCGTGTCGGGCGGCAGCAGCCGGGGCACCGACATCGCGGTGACCGACTTGCCGCAGCCGGACTCGCCGCACAGCGCCAGGATCTCGCCCTCGTCCAGGCTGAGCGAGATGTCCCTGACCGCCTGCACCAGGCCGTCCTCGGTGTCGAACCCGACGGTCAGGTCGGTGATCTCCAGCAGGCTCATCGGCCGCTCCTCGGGTCCAGTACGTCGCGCAGCCCGTCGCCGAGCAGGTTGAAGCCGAGCGTGGCCAGCGCGATCATCAACCCTGGCCAGATGGCCAGCCACGGCGCGTCGCTCAGGTACTGCTGCGCGGTCGTCAGCATCACGCCCCACGAGGGGGTCGGCGGCTGCACGCCGAGCCCGAGGAACGACAGGGTGGACTCGCCGATGATGGCCGCCGGGATCGCCACCGTGGCCTGCACGATCAGCGGGCTGGCGCAGTTGGGCAGCACGTACCTGAAGATGATGTGCCCGTCGCCGGCGCCGTCGGCGACGGCCGCGGCCACGTAGTCCATCTCCCTGACCGCCAGCACCTCGCCCCGGGTGATCCGGATGACGGCGGGCAGCTGGGAGAAGCCCAGCGCCAGCACCACGCCCTTCAGCGACGGTCCGATGATCGCCGCCAGGCCCACCGCGAACACCAGGAAGGGGAAGGCCAGCGTCACGTCCACCAGCCGCATCACGATCGGGTCGAGCCAGCGCCGGTAGAAGCCGGCGACCAGCCCGATCGGGATGCCCACGGCCATCGCGAGCAGGGTGGACAGCACCCCGGCCTGGAGCGAGACCTGTGCGCCGTGCGCGATCCTGGCGAACGCGTCCCTGCCCAGGTCGTCGGTGCCCATCAGGTGCGCGGGCGACGGAGGGGCCAGTGTGGCCAGGTAGTCCTGCGCGGCCGGGTCGCCGGTGACCAGCGGCCCCGCCAGGGCCAGCAGGACGAAGCCCACGACCAGCACCAGCCCGGCCATCGGCATCGGCCGCCGCCGGAAGCGCCGCCACAACCTGCGCCTGCGGGCGGCCCTGCCCGCGGCGACGGCGTGCTCAGTCATGAGAGCCTCCCGACAGCCTGATGCGCGGGTTGAGGAAGGCGTAGGCGATGTCGACCAGCAGGTTGACGACGACGTAGCCGATCACGGTGATCAGGACGACGGCCTGGATGACCGGATAGTTCCTGGTCAGCACCGCGTCCACGGTCAGCTTGCCGAACCCCGGGATCACGAAGATCTGCTCGGTCACCACGGCGCCGCTGATGAGGGCACCGAGTTGCAGGCCGAGCACGGTGACGACGGTCGTCAGGCTGTTGCGCAGTGCGTGCGCGCCCACCACCTTCGCCTCCGACAGGCCCTTGGACCGTGCGGTCCTGACGTAGTCGGCGGACAGCGCGCCCAGCATGGCAGAGCGGGTCTGCCGCATCAGGATGGCCGCGAAGCCGGTGCCGAGCACGAGGGCGGGCAGGATCATGCGCTGCAGGTTCCCGGCCGGGTCCTCGGTGAACGGCACGTAGCCCGAGGCGGGCAGCACCTGCCAGGTGACCGCGAACAGCAGGATGGCGAGCAGGCCCAGCCAGAAGTGCGGCACCGACAACCCGGCCAGGCCGAACCCCGTGGCGACGTAGTCGGCGGCCTTGCCGCGGCGCACCGCCGCCACGATGCCCGCGCCCACGCCGATGACGATCGCGACCAGCATGGCCAGGGCCGACAACTCCAGCGTCACCGGCAACCGCTCGGCGATGATGTCGATCACCGGGAGCTGGTCCTGCGTGGAACGGCCGAGGTTGCCGGTCAGGGTCTGGCCGATGTAGTCGACGTACTGTGCGGGCAGCGGTTTGTCCAGGCCGAACTCCTGCCGGATGGCCTCGACCACCTCGGGCGAGGCCTCCTGCCCCGCCATGACGGTGGCCGGGTCGCCGGGCAGCGCCCTGATCCCCAGGAAGATCAGGACACTGCCCAGGAACATGACGATCACCGCGGACCCGCAGCGCCGGAGGATGAACCAGAGCATCAGGAGGTGAACCCGGCGGTGGCGAAGCGCGGGAGGCCGTCCTTGAAGTACTGGACCCCGGCGACGTCCTTATGCATGCCCAGGTAGTACTTGTTGTGGTAGAGGTACACGATGCCGCGCAGCTCGGCGATCTTCTTCGTCGCGCTGCTGTAGAGCTCGGCCCGCTTGGCGGTGTCCGACTCGGCGGCCGCCTCCTTGACCGGGTCGTCGATGCCCGGGTCGGACATGCCGCTGTAGTTGTTGGCGCCGCGGCTGGTGACCATGCCGGTGAGGTTGCCGTCCGGGTCCACCCGGCCTGACCAGCCGACCAGCATGGCGTCGAAGTCGCCGGCCTTGCCCTGCTCCAGGTTGCTGACGAACTCGCCCGTCTTCACGCTCACCTCGAAGCCCGCCTCCTTGGCCATCTGCTGGATGACCTGCGCCAGGCGGATGTTGGTGGCGTCGTTGGGCGTGTTGAGGCTGACGGGGACCGGCGTCTGCACGCCGGAGGCCTGCACGAGCTGCTTGGCCTTGGCGACGTCGCGCTTCGAGCACTGCAGATCCTTCGCCCGGAAGGGGCTGTCCAGCGGCAAGGGGGAGCAGTCGGCCTCGTACAGGCCGTTGTAGACGGTCTTGTTGATCACCTCGCGGTCGAGGGACAACTCGAACGCCTCGCGCAGTTGCGGGTTCTTGCCCAGTGCCGTGTCCACCGCGCCGGACTTCTCCGTGGCCCCGTCGGCGTTGCCGATGTTGATCGTGACGCCGTAGTAGCCGAGGCCGCCGCCCGCCACGACCTTCAGGTTGGGGTCGGCCTGCACGCCCTTGACCGTGGTGGTGGCGAGCTGGTCGGCGACGTGCACGTCGCCGGACTTCAGGTTGGCCGCCCGTACGTTGGGGTCGATGATGATCTTGTAGACGAGCTTGTCGAGCTTGACCTTGGCGGCGTCGTAGTAGTCGGGCGCCTTCTCCAGCACGATCTGGCTGCCGGACGTACGGCCGGCGAACTGGAACGGCCCCACGCACACCGGGCTCGCGCCGAAGTTGTCGCCCGCCTCGTCCAGCGCCTTGGGCGACATGATCATGCCGGCGCGGTCGGCGAGCTGCGCGGTCAGCGGGGTGAACGCCTGCGACAGCGTGAGCTTGACCGTGGCGGGGTCGACCACGGTGACCTTGTCGACCGGGGCGAGGTCGGCCTGGCGGGCGGACTTCTTCCAGGTGCGGTGCCGGTCGAGCGACTTCTTGACCGCCTCGGCGTCGAACGGTGTGCCGTCGTTGAACGTGACGCCCTCGCGCAGCTTGATCGTGACCTCCTTGCCGTCGTCGGAGACCTCCGGCAGCGCGGCGGCCAGTTGCGGCACGAGGGCCGAGGCGGCGTCGATGTCGTAGAGCTTCTCGCACATGTTCGCGAAGACCTCGCGGCCCACCAGGGTGGTCGCGGAGCTCGGGTCGAGTGCGTCGGGGTCGGCGTTGAGCGCGATGTTGAGTGTGCCGCCCGCCTTGACCGGCCGGTTGTCGGTGGTGGCGTCGGCGATGGATGGAGGTGCGGCGGGCGTACCGGTGGATCCGCCTCCGCCGCAGGCCGCCAGGGCCAAGGGGAGTACGGCGAGCGCCGCGAAGAGCCTGGGGGACGGTCTCATGGGGCCTCCGTAGGAGCTTTTAGGAGACTGTATACAAGACCTGACATTTCATAAGTGTTTCATAACGCTGTGTTGTTATCTGACCGTTTTCTAATCGTTCGGGTGTTTCCTGGTACGCCCCACGGCCACCAGGAACGACCTGCGCGCAGCGGCGACGTGTGCGACGGCCCTGGCCTGCGCCTCGTCCTCGTCACCGGCGGCGATGGCCTTGTACATGCTCAGGTGTTCCGACCATGAATGCGCGCCCCGCGCGGCGGCGGTCTGGCTGAAGACCCACTGCGCCCGCAGCAACATCGGCTTCATCATCAGGCTCAGGTAGGAGTTGCCCGCCGCCTCGCCCACGGCCAGATGGAAGGCGGTGTTGAGGTCGGCCACCTGCTCGAGGCGCCCGCCGTCCACCGCCTCCCTGGCCTGGTCGAGCACCTGCCGCAGCCGCTCGGCCGAGGCGGGGCTGCGCTTGCGCGCCGCCAGCCGGGCCGCGAGCCCCTCGATCGCCATGCGCACGTCGAAGAGCTCCTCGCCCTCCTCCGCGGACAGACGCGCGACCGTGGCGCCGAGCCGGGGGACGACCTCGATGAACCCCTCGGCGGCCAGCACCCGGATGGACTCGCGCACCGGGTTGCGGGAGACGCCGAGCGTGGCGGCCAGCCGGTCCTCGACCAGCCGTTCGCCCTGGGCGAGCTCGCCGGAGAGGATGCGGCGCCGCAGCTCCTTGGTGACCTCGTCGCGTAAGGTCCGGTGGGCCGCGCCCAGGGTCAACTCAGTCATATGACGACTTATCGTATACAAGCCGGTTTGTGTGCCCCGGCCGTCAGGGCCCGGCGACCGCCTCGGCGCGGCGCTTCGCGCGCAGCGTGAGCCACAGGCCTGTGCCGTACATCGCCGCCCCGATCAGCGTCATCTCCACGACGGTCGGCCAGCGCAGCCCGGCCGGCATGTACGTCGCCACGAACCACGAATGCTCCAGCATCCCGTTGGCGAGGAAGATGCCGGCCACGATGCCCTGCGGGAACAGCGGGATGGCGCCCAACGACCAGCAGGTCATGACGACCGCGCGCTGGACCTTGGGCATGTCGGGCAGCTTGTACGCCGTACCGCCGCCGCCGCCGGGGCGACGGCCCGTACGCATCATGTGCAGCAGTTCGGGGCCCTGCGCGGTCAGCCGCCGCTCCGCGAGGAGCCCGAGCCCCCAGTAGCACAGCGCGTCCGTGGCCACGCCCACCGGCGCGACGCCCACGGACGCCGACACCAGCAGCCCGCCCGCCAGCCGCGCCGGCGGCAACCCCACCAGCGAGAAGAACTCCGGCCGCAACGTCTCGTCGCCGCCGCCGGAGAAGACAGGGCCGATGATCCAGCCGAGCATCCACACCGCGTAGGCGGCGGCCGCCCAGTCGCCTTCGAGGAAGGCCAGGTAGATCGTCCCCGGGGCGCCGATCAGGCACGCATGAAGCTTCCGAGCCGCGACCGCACACCCCGCGCGGCCCTGGGCACGGAACGGTGCGCCCGGTCAGGCGCGCAGGCGCAGGCCGCGAGGCGTCGGGTGGAAACCGGCCGCCTCGAGCGCCGCCGCCAGCGGGGAGTCGACGATGGAGGCCCCGTCGGCCCGCTCCACGGTCAGCTTGCCCAGCGCGCCGTCGCGTACGGCCAGTGCCAGGGCGTCGACGGCCGGCTGCAGGCGTTCGTCGTCGGAGAATGACAGCAGCGTCTTGCCGCCCCGCTCGACGTACAGCACCACGTGGCCGTCCACCAGGACCACCAGCGATCCGGCCTTCCTGCCCGGTTTGTGGCCGATGTCGCCGGGATGCTGGGGCCAGGGGAGCGCGGCGCCGTACGGGTTGGCCGGGTCGGCGGCGGCCAGCACCACGACCCGCCGCCCGGAGTCCGCGGAGCGTCCGGCACCCGCGGAGGCACCGTGTGCGGTTCCCGGTCCGAGGCCGGTCTCCGGTGCGAAGGCGGGCGCGGCGGGGGCGATGCCCGGTGCCATGGCCCGCATGCGGTCGACCGCCCC
The DNA here is from genome assembly GCF_004352805.1 of Nonomuraea mesophila. NCBI lineage: Bacteria > Bacillati > Actinomycetota > Actinomycetes > Streptosporangiales > Streptosporangiaceae > Nonomuraea > Nonomuraea mesophila. The sequence continues at coordinate 21,931 of NZ_SMLD01000032.1, read as the reverse complement.
CGGCAGCGCGAACTGGGCGCCGCCCAGCCCTTCGACGAAGTAGCCCCGCCGGCATCGCCCGCTCTCTTCGTAGGCGCGCAACACCTGGTAGACCGGCGAGAACCCGCCGGGCAGGCGCTCCGAGGTCACCGACCCGCGCGTCACCACCCCGTGCCGTTCGAGCAGTACCTCGGCCTGGGCGTTGGCCCGCTGCGTCGCGTCGGGCGCCGGGGCGGGCAGCAACCACCACCGCCCGGCCACCGTCGGCGGCCCGCTCCGGCTCGGCAGCACCGCCCGGCGCCGCCGCGTGGTGGCGGGCCGGTGGGCGGGCCGCCCGGTGCCGAGCGTCGCCCGCAGCGGCGAGAGCGTGTCGCCCGACACCCGCCCCGCCCACGCCAGATCCCACAGCGCGGCGACGAGCGTCGTGTCGTCGAAGGAGCCGAGCTGGTCGGAGATCCCGCGAAAGAACAGCCCGCCGCCCCCGCCCAGCAGCTCCAGCACCTGCTCGTGCACGGGCGTCATGGTGATCTCGACGGGCTCGGGCAGCAGCAGCGGCGCGGTGTCGGTGAAGTAGAGGGACACCCAGCCGTCACCGCCCGGCAGCGAGCCCTGCCCCGCCCACATGACCTCGCCGGACGAGGTCAGCTCGTCGAGCAGCGCCGGATGGTAGCCGGGCACCCGTGCGGGCAGCACCAGCGTCTCCAGCGCGGACGCGGGCACGGCCGTCCCCTGGAGCTGCTCGATGGAGCGGACGAGGGCGTCCATCGCCCTTGCCGCCCCGGCCCGCTCGGCCGAGGACGTGCCCGAGCCGGTGATGCCGTGCCAGGCGGGCAGGAACACGGCCAGCGTCTCGGGTGCGACGGGCTCGACCTCCTTGCGGAGCCGCGCCAGCGACCTGCGGCGCAACATGCGCAGCACCCCGGCGTCGCACCACTCCTCGCCCCGCCCGCCGGGCCGGAACTCGCCGCTGACGACCCGTCCCGTCACGGCGAGCCGCCGCAGCGCGTCCGTCACCACGGCGACGCCCAGCCCGAACCTGGCCGCGGCCGTGCCGGCGTGGAAGGGCCCGCGCGTGCGGGCGTGCCGCGCCACCAGGTCGGCCAGGGGGTCGGCGACCGGTTCGAGGAACACGTGCGGGATCCCCACAGGCAGCGGCACGCCGAGCGCGTCACGCAGCCGCGCCGCGTCCTCGACGGCCGCCCACTGCTCCTCGCCCGCGACCCGCACCCTGATCGCCCGCCGCGCGCGTTCGAGCTCCTCCAGCCAGGCGGGGTCGCCGCCGCGCACGCTCACGTCGGGCGCGAGCAGCGGGCCGTGCGAGCGCAGCAGGTCGGCGAGGTCTTCCGCGTCGCGCAGCGGCCGGTCGAGCCGGGCCAGCTCGCGCTCGCCGTCGGAGATCACGTCGGGGTCGAGCAGCTCGCGCAGGTCGGCCTGCCCGAGCAGCTCGGCCAGCAGCGAGGTGTCCAGGGCCAGGGCCTGCGCCCGGCGTTCGGCCAGCGGCGCGTCGCCTTCGTACATGAACGCGCCCACGTAGTGGAACAGCAGCGACGCCGCGAACGGCGAGGCCTGCGAGGTCTCCACCTCCACCAGGCGCACCCTGCGCGCCGCGATGTCGCGCATGAGCCGGACGAGGCCGGGCACGTCGAAGACGTCCTGCAGGCACTCGCGCATCGTCTCCAGCACGATCGGGAACGAGGCGTACTGAGAGGCCACGCCCAGCAGGTGGGCGGCCCGCTGCCGCTGCTGCCACAGCGGGCTGCGCCTGCCCGGCGTGCGGCGCGGCAGCAGCAGCGCCCGCCCCGCGCACTCCCTGAACCGGGAGGCGAACATGGCCGACCCGCCCAGCTCCTCGGTGACGATCTGCTCGATCTCCTCGGCGTCGAAGGCCGCCACGTCGGTGGGCGGCTCGGCCAGCGTGTCGGGGATGCGCAGCACGATGCCGTCGTCGGAGTGCACGGCCTGTACGTCGACGCCGTAGCGCTCGCGCAGCCGCCGGTTGATCGCGAGCGCCCACGGGGCGTGCACCCGCGCGCCGTAGGGGGAGTGGATCACCACCCGCCAGTCGCCCAGCTCGTCGTGGAAGCGCTCGACCAGCAGTGTGCGGTCGTCGGGGACGTAGCCGGTGGCCTCGCGCTGCTCGTTGAGATAGGAGAGCAGGTTGCCCGCGGCATAGGCGTCGAGCCCCGCCGCCCGCATGCGGTCGGTGGAGCCCTGCTGGGCCTGCTCGCGCAGGAACCGCCCGATCGCCTTGCCCAGCTCCGCCGGGCGGCCGGGCGCGTCGCCGTGCCAGAACGGCAGCTTGCCCGGCTGGCCCGGCGCCGGCGAGACGAGCACCCGGTCGGCCGTGATGTCCTCGATCCGCCAGGACGTCGCGCCCAGCACGAACACGTCGCCCACGCGCGACTCGTAGACCATCTCCTCGTCGAGCTCTCCCACCCTGGAGGACCGCTCGCCCACGAGGAACACCCCGAACAGGCCGCGGTCGGGGATGGTGCCGCCGTTGGTGACCGCGAGCCGCTGCGCGCCCGGGCGCCCCTGGAGGACGCCGGTCACGCGGTCCCACACGATGCGCGGGCGCAGCTCGGCGAACTCCTCGCTCGGATAGCGCCCGGCCAGCATGTCGAGCGTCGCCTCCAGCGCGGTGCGCGGCAGCGTGGCGTAGGGGGCGGCCCGCCTGACCACGGACTCCAGCTCGTCGACCGTCCACTCGTCGAGCGCCGTCATGGCGACGATCTGCTGGGCCAGCACGTCGAGCGGATTGCGCGGATAGCGCAGCTCCTCGATCTCGCCGCTCTTCATCCGCTCGGCCACCACGGCCGTCTGCACCAGGTCGCCGCGGTATTTCGGGAAGACCACCCCTTTGGAGACCGCGCCCACCTGGTGACCCGCCCGGCCGATGCGCTGCAGCCCGCTGGCCACGCTCGGCGGCGCCTCCACGCACGCGACGAGGTCGACCGCGCCCATGTCGATGCCCAGCTCCAGGCTGGAGGTGGCGACCACGGCGGGCAGCCTGCCCGACTTGAGCGCCTCCTCGATCTGCGCCCGCTCCTCCTTGGAGACCGAGCCGTGGTGAGCGCGTACGATCTCCGTCACGACGCCCTTGGCGGATCCGGCCTGCGCCATCAGCTCGGCCGGCGGGCGCCGGGGAGGCTCGGCGGCGGGCGGCCGATCGGGCGGACCCGTCTCCCAGATCGACAGATCGACGCTGTCCGCGCCGTGCGCGCGCTCATAGGCCAGCTCGTTGAGCCGGGTGCACAGCCGCTCGGCCAGCCGCCGCGAGTTGGCGAAGACGATCGTCGAGCTGTGCGCCCCGATGAGGTCGAAGAGCCGCTCCTCGACGTGCGGCCAGATCGACCTGCCGCCCGGCTCGGGCGTGAACTCCTCGCCCTCCTGCGGCCTGCCGCCCTCCATCTCTGTCATGTCCTCGACCGGGACGACGACCTCGATCTCGATCTGCTTGTCCGACGGAGGCTGCACCACGGTGGCCGGGCGGACCCCGCCCAGGAAGGCCGCCACCTCGCTCACCGGGCGCACGGTCGCCGACAGCCCGATGCGCTGCGCCGGCCGCTCGAGCAGCGCGTCGAGCCGCTCCAGGGTGAGCGCCAGATGCGCGCCCCGCTTGGTGGCGGCCACCGCGTGCACCTCGTCGACGATCACCGTCTCGACCTCGCGCAGCGCCTCACGGGCCTGGCTGGTGAGCAGCAGGAACAGCGACTCCGGCGTCGTGATCAGGATGTCGGACGGCCTGGAGGCGAACTTCCTGCGGTCCTGCGCCGGGGTGTCGCCCGAGCGGATCGCCACCGAAATTTCCGGCACCGGCAGCCCGAGCCGCCGCGCCGTCTGCTCGATGCCCTTCAGCGGCGCGCGCAGGTTGCGCTCGACGTCGACGGCCAGCGCCTTGAGCGGCGACACGTAGAGCACGCGGGTGCCCTTGCGCCCGGCCTGCTCGTCGGCCGGCGCGGCGGCGAGCCGGTCGAGCGACCACAGGAACGCCGCCAGCGTCTTGCCCGACCCCGTGGGCGCGACGACCAGGGTGTTGTCGCCGCGCGCGATCGACTCCCACGCCCCCTCCTGAGCGGCGGTGGGATTCTGGAACGCCCCGGTGAACCATTGCCTGGTCACCTGGCTGAAGTGGTTGAGCGAGCTCACCTGCACATACTGCCTCGCCCGACCGACAGAAACGTCATTCGCACGACGGCGCGTGATTGAGCGGGTGCGATGGCGGACATACAGCGACCGTGACCATTGACTACGCGTCCATCGAAGCCCGCCGTGCGGAGCTCAGGCGGCGTCACGTCTTACCGCACCGGCCGTCCAGCAGCGCACGCGGCCTGCACCACGTCGCCCTGGTGTCATCCGACGTGGAAAGGACCATAACGTTCTACCAGGATCTCCTGGAGTTCCCGCTCACCGAGATCATTGACAACCGCGACTACAAGGGCTCCAGCCACTTCTTCTTCGACATCGGCAACGGCAACCTGCTCGCCTTCTTCGACTTCCCCGGCCTCGACCTCGGGCCGTACCGCGAAGTGCTGGGCGGGCTGCACCACATCGCGATCTCCGTCGACCCCGCCACGTGGGAACGGCTGCGCGGGAAGCTGGAGATGGCCGGCGTGCCGCACCAGATCGAGAGCGGCGCCTCCATTTACTTCAAGGACCCCGACGGCGCCCGCCTGGAACTGCTCGCCGACCATCTCGGTGAGATGTACGGCGCGCGGGTGATGTGACCTAGCGCCGCGACGCCCTGCGCGTCCGCGGCCTGCCCGCACGCGGTGACCGCCTGATGCCCGCGTGCCGCTCGGCACGTTCCTCCTTCTCCTTCCGTACGGCGAGCCGCAGCGCGAGCTGGAGCCGGCGGCGCCTGGCCCGGTTGGCCCTGACGGCGGCTGACTTGGGGGGTGAAGACTTGGGGGTCTTTGGCATGGAGATGTCCTACCCACCTCTGGCGGGCTTCCATACTTGGGTGCATGCGCCTGACCGAGTTCTGGAGACGGATGAACGCTCACTTCGGTGAGGCCTACGCCGAGTCATGGGCGCGCGACTACGTGCTCGCACCGCTCGGCGGGCGGACGGTGATGCAGGCGCTGGCCGACGGCGAGAGCGCCAAGACCGTCTGGCGTGCCGTGTGCCAGGTGGAGGACGTCTCGTCCAAGCTGCGCTGAAGCCGCTAGGGCCGGGCGTCGTCCAGCGCCTCGCGCAGCGCGGCGGCCGTACGCTCCAGGTCGTCCGCGCTGCCCTGCCCGCGGGGCGACCACAGGAAGAGCCAGCCCCCTCCTGACGGAGTCGTGAAGATGATCGTCTGGCGGCCGGTGTGCGGATGCCACACCCACAACACCGGATCGTCCTCGCCGACCAGCCGGCTGACCAGGCCCACGGCGGGCAGCCGCTCCGCGAGCGCCTCCAGGTGGACGCGCCGTTCCCCGGTGAAGCCGCTCGCCACGTCGCCTCCAAGCCGTCGCCCTGCAGTGAGTCTCCCCAGCTCATCGCGCATGACAACACGCCGGGGCCAACCCTGCCCGAACATCACGTGGCGAGGTCGCCGCGTCACGCGGAGCGCGGGTCTCAGCGCCTCGGCTCCATGAGGACGCGCATGCGCGCGAAGTCGAACGTGAGCGCGTACGGCTTGAAGAACGCGTGCGTCGGCAGCCCGCCGATGCGGAACCCGAAGCCGTGCTCGAACCAGCCGGGGAACGCGCCGGTCAGACCGGGAACCTGACGGCGGGTGGCGGAGCCGAGCGTCACCGTCTCCACGGTCACCTGGTGGAAACCCTCGCCCGGCGGAATCGTGATGCCCGCGGCGTCGAAGGTGGTGCGGGGCGCGGTGAAGCCGATGTCGCCGCCGCCCGTGTCGACGAAGAACACCATCCGGTCCAGGCCGTTCACGGTGCCGTGGGACAGCAGGTAGTGATCGCCCAGGAACCACATGGGGGCGCTGTGCCGCGCCCGGATGCGGGCGCGCGTGTTCTGCCGCAGCACCAGCGCCTGGTCCGGGTAGTCGATGGTGGACAGGAACCGCGACAGGACGCTCGTGCCGATCGCCCCCTGGGTGGTCCTCCCGTCGGGCGCGGTGATCCGGATCGTGTCGGGGATCGTGTGGACCGGCAGGTCGCCGATGCCGAGTTCGCCCATCGCCAGGCGGTCCACGCGCCCTTGGTACGCCTTGTGCTCGCCGTAGACGGTCTTGCCGGTCGTGTGGCCGTACATCGGGATGCCGAGCCGGTCGGCGTAGTCCTGGTTGAGCGCGAACAGCGCGCCCGTGTCGAGGAAGAACAGCTCGGGCGGCGCGCCGTTCACGGACGCCTCGACCATCGGCAGGGGGTCGGACGCCGCGAACGGGATCCGGGCGGTCTCGGGGCCGGAGATCGTGTACGGCCTGCGCCCCGCGAAGCTCCTCAGCTGCTCCGGGGTGGCGGTCGGGGCGTCCGCCTTGACCCTGGGGAGGAGGTCGGCCAGTTCGGCGTACGCGTCGGCGCGCCACAGGGCGTTGGCCAGGTTGCTCAACGAGCGCGTGTGCCCGGGATCGAGCCGCAGCACCCGCTTCAGCAGCCGTTCGGCCGCGGGCAGGCGGTTGGCCAGCAGCGCGATGTAGGCGTGCTGGGCGAGCGCGGCCACGTGGTCGGGATCGCGGGAGAGGATCTGCCTGTATGAGGCGTCGGCGGCGTCGAAGTCGCCCGCATCGAAGAGCTCGCCGGCCTTGTCCATGAGGTCCATGAGTCGTTCCTTTCGTGGTGGTCGCACGCCTGGGGCGGTGGCCAGGGGACCACCGTCCGCGGCCCCCACCGCGCCGGCGATCGCGAGAGAGGCCGCGCCGGCCTTTGCCAGGAACGCCCGGCGCGTGTCCGTCGCCTTGCCGTCCATCGGGTTCCACCTTTCAGATACTGATTGGTATTCGGATACCGCTTAGTATTCATATACCCTTGGGAATGTCAACGGAAGGCGGTCATGGCGGTGGCGGAACGGCTCACCCGGCAGGAGCAGCGGGAGCGCAATCGGCTCAAGCTGCTGGAGGCGGCGGAGAAGGTGTTCGCCGAGCGCGGCATTCAGGGCGCCTCCATCGACGAGGTCGCCGCCGAAGCGGGCCTCACCAAGGGCGCCGTCTACTCCAACTTCGCCTCCAAGGAGGAGCTGCTGATCGAGGTCATGCGGCACCGCCTCGGCGGGGAGGCGCGGGCTCAGGCGGACCGCCTGCTCCACTCCGGGCGCGACTCCGAAGCGTTGGTGGAGGAGTTCGGCCGCTACTGGGCCGAACGGGTGCGCGGGGGCGACCAGGAGGCGTTCGCCCAGATGACCGTGGAGCTCATGATCCACGCGACCAGGAACCCGGCCGTGCGCGAACAGCTCGTCGACCTGGTGTTCCCGACCGCCGGCGAAGGCCGGCACCCGCTGTCGCCGCCGGGCAGCGCGCTGGCCGGGCTCCCTTACGCGCAGGCCGACGCCATACTGAAGTCCCTCGACATCGGCATGCGCCTGCTCGTCCTGCTGGCCCCGGAGCGCTGTCCCCCGGAGCTGTTCGCGACGGCCCTCCGCCTTCTCACCGCACCGAAACCCGACCACACCTGATCGAGTACGGCCGACCGCGCCGCCGCTTCTCCGCGTCCCCGAAAGAAAGGAGGGCCGACAGGGGTGGACCGGCAGGGGTGGACCGACAGTCCAGTCCCGCAGTCCAGGCCGGCAGGGGTGACCGGCAGGGGCGAACAGCAGAGGCGACCAGCATGGGCGACCCGGAGAAGCAGCGCAACGGGGACCATTCACCAGGGGAGCACTGCCCGCCCAGTCGGTCCGGCCTGTCGGTCTGGCTGTCGGTCTGGCCTGTCGGTCTGGCCTGGTGGGTGGCTTGGTGGGCGGCTTGGGGGTGCCGGAGACCAGGCGTCGGCGGGACGTTCTGGCGTACCGTGGGTCACCTGCGCTGATCGGCTTCAGGGCGGGCGCGGATCGTGGCGTGTTCCTGCTGTGCTCGAACAGCCGTTCGGCTACGATGGGAGAACGCCGAGCCACGTCTTCCCCGGCAGTCCCAGAAAATGTCGGTGGCAGGCCGTAGCTTTCACTCGACTGACCGGACCACGACCCTCACAGGGGGAGCTCCATGGCTATCAACGACCGCGAGAAGGCCCTCGAGACCGCGCTCGCTCAGATCGAGCGGCAGTTCGGCAAGGGTTCAGTGATGCGCCTGGGCGACGACGCCCGAGCCCCCATCGAGGTGGTCCCCACCGGGTCGATCTCCCTTGACGTGGCTCTCGGCATCGGCGGCCTGCCGCGCGGCCGCATCGTCGAGATCTACGGCCCCGAGTCGTCGGGCAAGACGACCATCGCCCTGCACGCGGTGGCCAACGCCCAGCGGGCCGGCGGCATCGCGGCGTTCGTCGACGCCGAGCACGCCCTCGACCCGGAATACGCCAAGAAGCTCGGGGTCGACACCGACGCCCTGCTGGTCTCGCAGCCCGACACCGGCGAGCAGGCGCTCGAGATCGCCGACATGCTCATCAGGTCCGGCGCCGTCGACATCATCGTCATCGACTCGGTGGCCGCGCTCGTGCCCAAGGCCGAGATCGAGGGAGAGATGGGCGACAGCCACGTCGGCCTCCAGGCCCGCCTCATGTCCCAGGCGCTGCGTAAGATCGCCGGCGCCCTGAGCACCACCGGCACCACCGCGATCTTCATCAACCAGCTCCGCGAGAAGATCGGCGTCATGTTCGGCTGCATGTCGTACGGCACGCGGGTCACGCTCGCCGACGGCACACAGGAGAAAATCGGCAAGATCGTCAATCAGAAGATGGACGTCGAGGTTCTCTCCTACGACCCGGAGACCGACAAGCTCGTTCCCCGCCGCATCGTCAACTGGTTCGACAACGGCAACGCCGAGCGCTTCCTGCAGTTCACTGTGGCCAAGTCGGGTGGAAACGGAAAGGCCCAGTTCGCTGCGACGGAGAACCACCAGATCCGCACTCCGGGCGGCTGGCGTGACGCTGGTGAGCTGATCGCGGGAGATCGCGTCATGCTCACGGAGACCCACCGCCTGAGCGACAAGCAGTGGCAGGTCATCCTGGGGTCGCTGATGGGCGATGGAAGCCTGTCGCCCAATCGTCGCGGTCGCACCGGCGTTCGCTTCCGCATGGGGCACAGCGCCAAGCAGGAGGACTATCTGTCCTGGAAGTGCTCGATGCTCGGCAACATTCCCCACAGCCGCAGCACTAATGCCAAGGGTGCGGGCTTCGCCGACTTCACTCCTCTGCCCGAGCTCGATGAGCTGCGCCAGGTGGTCTATCTCGGTGGCGGCAAGAAGCACATCACCTCGGAATACCTCAAGGCGCTGACGCCTCTGGCTCTGGCGGTGTGGTATATGGACGATGGCTCGTTCGCGCTTCGTTCGAAGGGGCTGCAGCAGCGCACCGAAGGCGGTTCCGGTCGCATCGAGATCTGCGTTGAGGCGATGAGCCAGGGCTCCCAGGAGCGTCTGCGCGACTACCTGTGTGACACCTATGGCCTCAACGTGCAGGTTCAGCATCGCGGGGCCCGAGGCGTGGCCGTCCTGCAGTTCGACACGGCGTCGTCGGCCACGTTCCAGAAGCTGGTGGCGCCCTACGTCCACCCCTCTATGGCCTACAAGCTCCTGCCTCGCTACCGCGGCCAGTTCGCGGTGGAGGCGGAGTTCGCCGACCCGGAGCCGCGGCTTGTGCCCTCACGGATCCTCGACATTCGCATCAAGCCGAAGACCCGCTCGATGAGGAAGTTCGACCTCGAGATCGAGGGGACGCACAACTACTTCGTCGACGGTGTCATGGTCCACAACAGCCCCGAGACGACGACGGGTGGTAAGGCGCTCAAGTTCTACGCCTCGGTCCGGATGGACATCCGCCGCATCGAGACGCTCAAGGACGGCACGGAGGCGGTCGGCAACCGCACCAGGGTCAAGGTTGTCAAGAACAAGATGGCCCCGCCCTTCCGGGTCGCCGACTTCGACATCCTCTACGGCGTGGGCATCTCCCGCGAGGGCGGCCTCATCGACATGGGCGTGGAGCACGGCTTCGTACGCAAGTCCGGCGCCTGGTACACGTACGAAGGCGACCAGCTCGGTCAGGGCAAGGAGAACGCGCGCAACTTCCTGCGCAACCACCCCGACATGGCCAACGAGATCGAGAAGAAGATCAAGGACAAGTTGGGCGTCGGCCCGCGCCTCGACACCCCCGCCGAGGCCGCGGCAGCCGCTCCGGCCCCTGCGGCTGCTCCTTCCGGCCGGGGCTCCAAGTCCACCCCCAAGCCGGGTGACGTCTGAGCCTCGGTTCTATGAGTAACCCCGACCGGCCGCAGGCGTCCCAGCCGCACAACCGGGGCGCCTGGCCCACCACCTCGCCGCAGGGCCGCGACCGTGCTCTTTCGTCGGCGGACGGCTGGCCGTCCCTTGACGAGTGGCGCAACCGCCCGCGCACCTCCGACCCCGAGTCCGGCGACGTCACGGGTTCCGGCAGCCCCGCGGAAGACCCCGGCATGCCCGGCTCCCCGCCTCAGGCGCCGGGCCGCTCCCGCCTGGCCGACGAGGGTCCGGCGCGTGACGGTGAGCGTGTTCTGGACGCCCATGCCGAGCCGGGGCCGGACACAACCGGCCCTCCACCACCGCAGTCCGGCGGCTCTGGTGCGGGTGACGGCGGACCGACGGCTGCTGCAGCTGTGGGCGATGACGGCGATCTGGCCGGTCTTGCGGCTCGGGGCGATGACGGCAGTCCGGCGGATGCTGCGACTCGGGGCGATGACGGCGATCCGGTCGGTTCTGCGGCTCGGGGCGATGACGGCGATCCGGCGGATGTTGCGGCTCCTGGCCATGGGGGCGGATGGCATTCCGAGGTGCTGGCCGGGAGCAGTTGGTTCGCTGACGACCAAGCGGACGGTGACAAGAAGAGGTCGGGCCGGGGGCGCCGATCCAGCAAGGCGGGCAGGCGCGGTGGCAAGAGGGCGACAGGATGGCTGCCTGAGGGCCCGGACGCTGGGAGCCCGGCCGGCGCCGCTCCGGCGGCCGATCCGGAGTCGGTGGCCCGGGCCATCTGCCTGCGCCTGCTCACCATGGCCCCCAAGACACGAGCCCAGCTCGCTGAGGCCCTGCGCAAGCGGGAAGTGCCGGACGACGCAGCCGAAGCGGTGCTCAGCCGGTTCTCGGAGCTGGGGCTGATCAACGACGAGGCGTTCGCCGCGGCCTGGGTCGACTCCAGGCACCACGGTCGCGGCCTGGCCAAGCGAGCCCTGGCCGCCGAACTGCGCCATCGCGGCGTCGACACCGACACGGTCAATGAAGCCGTCGACCGCCTCGACCCCGACCAGGAGGCGGAGACCGCCCGGCGACTGGTGGAACGCAAGCTGGCCGCGACCCGTTCCCTCGACCCACGCGCCCGCACCCGCCGACTGGCCGGCATGCTCGCCCGCAAGGGTTACTCCTCGGGCCTCGCCTTCCGCGTCATCCGGGAGGCCCTGGAGCAGGAGGGCATCGACATGGAGGAAGACTTCCCCTGACAGGTTCCCGCCGAGCCGCGACGGTCCGGCAAGATCTTGTTTGGACAGGGCGTGCCGACCGCCCGAACCCCTTCGACGTAACCCAACCTGTCCGCGCACGCTCCCGGGCAGCCCGTGCCTTGCAAATCCCCGCATTCCCGCTGGTCGTGCTCGATCTGTCTGCGCAGGCATCGGCAGGTGGACGTGTCTGGTGGTTGTGCTCTTGGGTCGCGTGTGAGTGGGCGGTTTCGATGGTCGTGCCCCCGGTCCTGTCTGAGCGGGTTGGTTGCGGTGGTCGACCCCCGTCCCGTCCGAACCGGCGTCTTCCGGTGGCCGTGTGCCCACTCCTTCGGACACGCGCCTTCTCGGGAGGCCAGGCTCCACGGGCATGCCCCTTTCGGGAGGCCCCGTCCTGGCGCCTCTTCGTGTGCGAGGCCCATGACCGGAAATCCTCTTGGGGCAGGGCCTGGCTGGGTATTTCGGCGAATGTGGTGGTAATGACTGATCTTGTGGTGGGTGTGGCGATGCGAGCCCGTAAGACACGCTTGAAGACGCGTTTGCTTGCTCGTGACCTGTTCGACGCATAACCTCGACGGCAGTGAGGAGTTACTCCGCGCAGTGCGGATTGCCATACCGGTGAACGACGGACGAGCGAGCTTGGGCGATCGAGGCAGGCGAGGTGTCGGGTTTTCGGGCCGACGCCCGTTCCGCCTTGGCTGGGTGTCGACCGGGCTGTCCGTGGCGTGCTTGTGACCCCTCCCGTTTTGTGGCCGCGTTATGAGGTGTTGACGACGCGAGGAGGGCGGGGCGCACATGGGGCCGCTGGTCGTGGTGCTGATGGTGGCGGTGCTCGTGCTCGCGTTCGGGATGATCGTCGCGCTGCTCGTCGTCATACGCCGTACGTCCGGCCCTTCGCCACGTGGCGGCAAGCCGAGCCCCGAGCAGGTGCAGGCGGTGCACGAGGAGCTGGAGCAGGCTCGTGAGGAGGCGCGGGAGATCCGCCACAAGGCGGAGACCGACGCCGAGGAGATTCTGCGCAGGTCGGAGAGTGCCGCCGAGAGCGCGGCCCAGATGCGGCGCGAGGTGGAAGAGGAGAGCCGGATCCTCAAGTCCGAGCTCAAGGAGCTACGGGCTGATCTGGAGCGCAGGGAGGCCAGGCTGGCCGAGCGCGAGCAGCGCCTGGACGAAGAGGCCAGACGGCAGTCCGAACGTGACAGGAAGCTGGCCGAGACCGAGGTGGAGCTGGCCGACCGGCGTGAGGAACTGCTCCAGCTGGAGCAGGAGCGGCAGGTCGTCCTGGAGCGGGTCGCCGGGTTGACGGGCGCCCAGGCCAAGGCGGAGCTGGTCAGGGAGATCGAGAACCAGGCCAAGCGCGAGGCCGCGCTGATCGTCAGGGAGATCGAGGGCGCCGCCCGCAAGGAGGGCGAGAAGCGGGCCACCAAGATCGTGACGCTGGCCGTGCAGCGGGTGGCGGCGGAGCAGACGGCGGAGTCGGTCGTCAGCGTGCTGCACCTGCCGGGCGACGAGATGAAGGGCCGCATCATCGGACGCGAGGGGCGTAACATCCGCGCGTTCGAGTCCACCACCGGGGTCAACCTGATCATCGACGACACGCCCGAGGCGGTGTTGTTGTCGTGCTTCGACCCGGTGCGGAGGGAGACCGCCAGGCTGACGCTGGAGAAGCTGGTGCTGGACGGCCGCATCCACCCGCAGCGCATCGAGGAGGCCCACGACCGCAGCCGCCAGGAGGTCCAGGACCTGTGCGCGCGGGCCGGCGAGGACGCCCTGGTCGAGCTGGGCATCACCGACATGCATCCCGAGCTGACGCTGCTGCTCGGGCAGTTGCGCTACCGCACCTCCTACGGCCAGAACGTCCTGAAGCATCTGATCGAGTCCGCTCACATCGCCGGCATCATGGCCGCCGAGCTGAAGATGAACCAGCGGCTGATGAAGCGCTGCGCCCTGCTCCACGACATCGGCAAGGCGCTCACGCACGAGGTGGAGGGCAGTCACGCGCTGATCGGCGCGGAGATCGCCCGCCGCTACGGCGAGGAGGAGGACGTGGTGCACGCCATCGAGGCGCACCACAACGAGGTCGAGGTCCGCACCGTCGAGGCGGTGCTCACGCAGGCCGCCGACGCGATCAGCGGCAGCCGTCCCGGTGCCCGCCGTGAGTCTCTGGAGGCGTACGTCAAGCGGCTGGAGCGGCTGGAGGAGATCGCGCAGTCGTACGAAGGCGTGGAGAAGGTCTTCGCCATGCAGGCCGGCCGGGAGATCCGCGTCATGGTCAAGCCCGACGCGGTCGACGACATCCAGGCGCAGGTGATCGCCCGTGACGTGGCCAAACAGGTGGAGGAGGAGCTGACCTACCCGGGGCAGATCCGCATCTCCGTCGTCCGCGAGTCGAGGGCCACCGAGTTCGCCCGTTAGGCGAAGAGCTGCTGGTAGAAGGCGAGTTCGGCGGCGAGGGCCGCGGCCCGCGTCTCGGCGCGGCGGAAGCCGTGCGACTCTCCGTCGAAGGCGAGATAGGTGCACGGGACGCCGCGTTCGGCGAGCGCGTCGGCGAAGGCGGCCGACTGCTGGGGCGGCACCACGGGATCGTCGAGCCCCTGCAGGAGCAGCATGGGGCAGGACACGCCGTCCACCAGGCCGAGCGGTTCGCGGGCGGCGTAGACGTGCGGGTCTTCCGGCCCCACCAGCCACTCGACGTAGTGGGACTCGAAGTCGTGGGTGTGCTGGGCGAGCGGCCCGAGCGCGCTGACGCCGTAGTAGGAGACGCCGCCCGCGAACACGTCGGACCGGCAGCAGGCGGCCAGCACGGTCCAGCCGCCGGCGCTGCCGCCGCGTACGGCGATCTTGGCGGGGTCGGCCAGCCCTTCGCCGGCCAGCCACTGTGCGGCGGCGATCGTGTCGGCGACGTCGAGCCGGCCCCACTGGCCTTTGAGCCGCTCGCGGTAGCGCCTGCCGTAGCCGGTGGAGCCGCCGTAGTTGACGTCGAGCACGCCGATGCCGCGCGAGGTCAGGAACGCCTTCTCCAGGTCGAGAGCGCTGTCGGCGTGGGCCGTCGGGCCGCCGTGCACGAAGATCACGTATGGTGGGGCGCCGGTGGTGGCCGGGCCGTGCGGCGGATAGAGGAACGCGGGGGCCGGCGTCTCGACCGCCCGGGGAAGCGGGAGGTAGGAGGGGTCGGGCAGGCGCGCGTCGTGCCGGCCGAGCGCCGCGGACGTGCCGGTCTCCGCGTCCACCTGGAGGACCGACCGGGGAAGGGTGGCGGAATAGCCGACGCCTATCACCGACGTCCCTTCGGCCGCCAGCGCCGCGTCCCAGCCGGAGCAGGGCACGTCGAGGTCGGTGAGCGTGCCCGAACCGGGATCGAGCACGCCCAGCCGCAGGTCGCCGCGCCCGTGCAGGACCGCGAGCCGTCCGTCGCCGAGCACGGTGTAGGGCCGCCCGCCGAGCTGCCACGGCGGCGTCGCGAACTCCTCCTCGGCGGGATGCAGCGCCCGCGCGTCGCCGCCCCGCAGATCGCTCTCGTAGAGGTTCCACCAACCCGAGGAGTCGGAGATCAGGTAGAGGTGGGCGTCGTCCTTCCAGGACGGGGCGAGCACGGATTCGGCCGGACCGCCCCGCACGGTCCACTCCTCGCCGCTGGAGAGGTGGACGACGCGGAGCCGGCTGCCGTCCCAGGGCATGTGCGGGTGGTTCCAGCACACGTACGCCAGATGCCGCCCGTCGGGGGAGACGGCGGGAGAGGCGTAGAAGTCGCAGCCCGTGACCCAGGTGCGGGGGTCGCCGCCGGCCAGCGGGACGGACACGATGGCCCGGGTGATCCTGCCGTCGTCGCCGTGCCGCTCGCGTACGGCCCACACCTGGCCGTCGTGCACGGACAGGTCGGCGTAGCGGCCGTCGCCGGCGAGGGGTTTCGGCCGGCCGTCATCGCCGAGGAGGTAGAGGCGCTGGTCGTCCAGGTTGGCGAAGACCACCTCGCCGCCGGAGGTCACGGTGTAGGGCCTGCCGCCGTACTCGTGCACCCGGGTGCGCGCGCTCCACGGGGCCCGCAGCAGCTCGCGGTGGGTGCCGTCGGGGGAGCGGCACACGATCGTGGTGCGTCCGCCCTCGTCGGGGCGGTCCTCGGTCCACCACACCCGGCCACCCAGGACCGTGGGCCAGCTCGGACGCACCCCTGACTGCGCCACGTCTCTGGTCGTGATGGGGGAGGGCCGGAAAGGCATACCCCGCATCCTGCCGGAAGATCGGCCGGCGTGCTGGCCGGATCTTGGATCAGGGGCATCCGGCGGGCGGCGGCGGAGCCGTCGGCAGGTCGAGCCCCGTCCTGCCGAACCACTTCTGCAGCAGCCGGGCGGCCGTGCCGTCCCGCCACATCGAGGTGATCGCCTCGTTGACGGCCTCGCACGTGGCGATCTCGCCCTCCTTGAGACCGACCGCCCACTCCTCCTTGCTGATCGGGTCGTTGAGCAGCCTGAGCTTCTTGGGGTCCTGCTCGACGTAGCCGGCCAGACCCAGGTTCTCGGTGCTCACTGCGTCGAGCCGGCGGTCGAGCAGTTTGCGTACGCACTCGGAGTAGTTGGCCGCGGGCACGAGGATGGCGGGCAGATCCAGCTTGCCGTCGGGCGGCGGGTCGACGATGCGCCGGTACGAGTTGGATCCCTTGGCCAGGCAGATGCGCTGGCCCGCCAGGTCGCTCGTCTTCTGGATGGAGGTGTCGTCGGAGCGGACCATCGTGTCCTGGTACGCGGTGACGTACGGGCCCGCGAACGTTACCCGGGGCTTGCGCGACTTGGTGATGGAGTAGGAGGCGACGACCATGTCGACGGTGCCGTTCTGCAGCAGCGCCTCACGGGCGGAGGAGGGTGCCTCGCGCCACGTGATGCGTACGTTCTCGCCGCCGGCCAGATGCCGGACGATGTAGCGGGCGACGTCGACGTCGAACCCCTCGGGGGCGCCGGGCCCGGTCTTCAGCCCCACGCCTGGCTGGTCCCACTTGGTGCCGACAGTGACCGTGCCGGCGTCGCGGATCTTCTCGGCGACGGTGGCGTACGAGCCGTTGCCGCCGCACGCCGCCAGGCACACGGCCATGGCCGCTCCCGCGAGCGCCGCCCCACGCATGGTCACCCCGATCATCTCCTGTAAGAAGGAGCTTGTCGGCTGGATAGCGCGTACGGGCGGGTCTCGCAACGCCTTGAACGGAGAAATGGGGCTTTCTTGACAAACTATCGGTGTACGGGCAGCGCGCAGGCCGCCCGTACACCGTCAGGCGGCGCCTTCGCCCATGCCCGCGACAGCCGGAGTGAGCGGTGCGGCCGCGGTCTTGCGGCTGCGCCTGCTGCGCTTCTCCAGCCAGGTGGCGAGGTAGCTCAGGGCCATGTTGAGCGTGACGTAGATGATGCCGATGACGATCGCCGCCGGGATCAACGAGCCGAAGAACCGGGCCGGGAGGATCTTGAAGCCGGTGTTGAGCAGGTCGACGTAGGCGATGATGTAGCCGAGCGCGGTGTCCTTCAGCAGCACCACGAGCTGGCTGACGATCGCCGGCATCATCGCCGTGACGGCCTGCGGCAGCAGCACCAGCCGCATGACCTGGTTCTTCCGCATGCCCACCGCGTAGGCGGCCTCCGACTGCCCCTTGGGCACGGCCTGCACGCCGGCCCTGACGACCTCGGCCAGCACCGAACCGTTGTAGAGCATCAGGCCGACGACCACCGCCATGAACGCGTAGTCGCCGCCGCCCATCAGCACCGGCGCCAGGTAGAAGATGAAGAAGATCAGCAGCAGCAGCGGGATGGCCCTGAAGACCTCCACCACCACCCCGGCGGGGACCCTGATCCAGGCATGGTCGGACAGCCGCGCCAGACCGAAGATCGCGCCGAAGGCGAGCGCGAGCACCGCGGCCACGGCCGCCGCCTCCAAGGTGCCGATGAGACCCGGGATGATGTAGAACTCCCACGTCTCCCACTGCAGGAACGGCTCCCAGATCTTGCCTTCCCACTGGCCCTTGGCGTCGAAGCCTTTGTAGACGCCGTAGACGACCGCACCGACGATGATGATGCTGACGACGGTGAGGGCGTGGTTGCGCACCCGCCCGCGCCGGCCCGGGGCGTCGAACAGGACAGATGTGCTCATCGGGCCACCGCCAAGCGCCGCGACAACCAGCCCGTGAAGAACCCGATCGGCATGGTCAGCACCATGAAGGCGACGACGATGCCGAGGAAGATGGGAATCGACGCGCCGGTCTGGTCGAACGTCTCCTTCATCACGGCCGCCGCGTCGGCGAGGAACCCGCCCGCGGTGGCGACCGTGGTGTTCTTGATCATGGCGATGATCACGCTGCCCAGAGGGGCGACCACCGCGCGGAACGCCTGCGGCAGGATGATCATCGTCAGGGACTGGCTGAACGTCAGGCCGATCGCCCTGGCCGCCTCGGCCTGGCCCAGCGGCACCGTGTTGACGCCCGAGCGCAGCGCCTCACACACGAACGCCGCCGTGTAGAGGGACAGGCCCATCGCGACCAGCCAGAACGAGTTGGTGCGCGGCTCGCCGGAGAAGACCAGGCCGAGCTGGTCGCTCAGGCCCAGCGCCGAGAACGCCAGCACCAGTGTCAGGGGGGTGTTCCGGACAACGTTGACGTAGATCGTGCCCACCGCGCGCATCACCGGCGTGGGGGAGACCCGCATCGCCACCAGGATCGTGCCGATGATCAGAGAGGCGACCAGGGCCACGAGCGCGAGCTTGACGTTCTCCAGGAACCCCAACCCGAGGTCGGGGGCGTATGTGATTAGTTCGTCCATCGTGCTCCACCGCAAGGGCGACGGGCGGCCGGGGGGCCGGCCGCCGTCGCCGACGTGATCAGCTGCAGCCCTCGGCCGGCGGCGCGGCCTCCGACAGCTTCAGGCCCTGGATGCCGCCGAACCACTTGTCCAGCAGCTGCTTCATGGTGCCGTCGTCCCACAGCTTCTTCACCGCGGTGTTGACGGCCTCGCAGGTCTTCGTGTCGCCCTTCTTCAGGCCGACGCCGTACTTCTCGTCGGTGAAGCCCTGGCCCAGCACCTTGAAGTTGCCGCCGGCCTGCTTGGCGAAGCCCGCCAGGATCAGGTCGTCGGTGGTGACGGCGTCGAGGTTGCTGCCGGTCAGCTTCTGTACGCACTCGGAGTAGTTGGCGGCGTCGACGGTCGTGGCGTCGATGTCGAGCTCGCCGTCCGGCGGTCCTTCGGTGATGCGCTTGTAGGAGTTGGAGCCGGCCGCCTTGCAGATCTTCTTGCCCTTGAGCTCCTGCGGGCTGTTGATCGACGTGTCGTCCTTGCGGACCATGACGTCCTGGTGGGCGATCACGTAGGGGCCACCGAAGGTGACCTTGCCCTTGCGCTCCTCGGTGATCGAGTAGGTGGCGACGACCATGTCGACCGTGCCGTTCTGGAGGAACGGCTCACGGTTGGACGAGGCCGACTCCTTCCACTCGATCTCGACCTCCTTGCCGCCGGCCAGCTCCTTCACCAGGGCCTTGGCCACGTCAACGTCGAATCCCTCGGGCTCGGCGCCCATCTTCAAGCCCAGGCTCGGCTGGTCCCACTTGGTGCCGACGACGATCTTGTTGGCGCCTTGGACCTTCTCCAGCACGGTGGCGTACGACTGCTCGTCGCCACCGCAGGCCGTCAGGCCGGCTGCCAGAGCCGCCACGGAGAGCACCGCTCCCGTTCGACGCATGTGCATGTGTACCTGCCTCAATCTCAGTGCGTGAGGATCTTCGAAAGGAAGTCGCGCGCCCGGTCGGTCTGCGCGTTGGTGAAGAACTCGTCGGGGGTGTTCTCCTCGACGATCTGTCCGTCCGCCATGAACACCACGCGGTTGGCGGCGCGGCGGGCGAAACCCATCTCGTGCGTGACGACCACCATGGTCATCCCGTCGCGCGCCAGCCCGACCATGACGTCGAGCACCTCCTGCACCATCTCGGGGTCCAGTGCCGAGGTCGGCTCGTCGAACAGGATCATCTTCGGGTCCATGGCCAGTGCCCTGGCGATGGCGACCCGCTGCTGCTGGCCACCCGACAGCTGGGCCGGATATTTGTCCGCCTGTGCTGCGATACCTACCCGTTCGAGAAGCTCCATCGCACGCTTGTTGGCCACATCGCGCGAAACTCCGCGCACCTTGAGCGGGCCGAGCGTGACGTTCTCCCGGATGGTCTTGTGCGCGAACAAATTGAACGACTGGAAGACCATGCCGACGTCGGAACGCAGCTTCGCCAGCGCCTTGCCCTCGTCGGGCAGCACCTGGCCGTCGAATATGATCTGCCCGTCACTGATCGTCTCCAGCCGGTTGATCGCACGGCAGAGCGTGGACTTCCCGCCGCCCGACGGGCCGATGACGACCAGAACCTCGCCACGAGAGACGGTCAAGTTGATGTTCTTCAGGACATGCAGCGCCCCGAAGTGCTTGTTGACGTTCTCCAGCCGAACCAGTGGAGCGCCGTCGCCGTTCTCCGTCATGGACCAAAACGGTAGAGGGCATTAAGACGCTGGTCACTAACCGGGTGGTACCGATCCGATCACATCGTGCCGTCAAGCTGGTCTTTTAGATCGGCACGGGCCGTCTCAAGCCGCACAACGACTACCCTGGAAAGCGCCATGACTGTGACCCAGGAGAGCGCCCGCACCTACGAAGTGCGCACATATGGGTGCCAGATGAACGTCCACGACTCCGAACGGCTCTCCGGCCTGCTGGAGGACGCCGGCTACGTGCCCGTCCCCGACGGCGAGAGCGCCGACGTGGTCGTGTTCAACACGTGCGCCGTGC
This sequence comes from Nonomuraea mesophila, assembly GCF_004352805.1. Classification (NCBI taxonomy): domain Bacteria; kingdom Bacillati; phylum Actinomycetota; class Actinomycetes; order Streptosporangiales; family Streptosporangiaceae; genus Nonomuraea; species Nonomuraea mesophila. Next base: position 1,672 of record NZ_SMLD01000032.1, on the reverse strand, counting down.
GCGAGAACGCCGACAACCGCCTTTACGGCAACCTCGGCCATCTGCGCCCGGCCAAGGTGAGCAATCCGCGCATGCAGATCGCCGTCGGCGGCTGCCTGGCCCAGAAGGATCAGGGCGAGATCGTCCGCAAGGCGCCCTGGGTCGACGTGGTCTTCGGCACCCACAACATCGGCTCGCTGCCGGTGCTGCTGGAGCGCGCCCGCATCGAGGGCGAGGCGCAGGTCGAGCTGAAGGAGTCGCTGGAGGTCTTCCCCTCGACGCTGCCCACCAGGCGCGAGTCCGCCTACGCTGCCTGGGTGGCCGTCTCGGTCGGCTGCAACAACACGTGCACGTTCTGCATCGTCCCCTCCCTGCGGGGCAAGGAGAAGGACCGCCGGCCCGGCGAGATCCTGGCCGAGGTCGAGACCCTCGTCGGCCAGGGCGTGCTCGAGGTCACCCTGCTCGGCCAGAACGTCAACACCTACGGCGTGGAGTTCGGCGACCGGCTGGCCTTCGGCAAGCTGCTGCGCTCGTGCGGCTCGGTCGAGGGCCTCGAACGGGTCCGCTTCACCTCGCCCCACCCTGCCGCGTTCACCGACGATGTGATCGCCGCCATGGCCGAGACGCCCAACGTCATGCACCAGCTGCACATGCCGCTGCAGTCGGGCTCCGACCGGGTGCTGCGCGCGATGCGCCGCTCCTACCGCGCCGAGCGCTACCTCGGCATCATCGAACGCGTGCGCGCCGCCATGCCCGACGCGGCCATCTCGACCGACATCATCGTGGGTTTCCCCGGCGAGACCGAGGAGGACTTCCAGGCCACGCTCGACGTCGTCAGGCAGAGCCGCTTCGCCAACGCCTTCACCTTCCAATACTCCATCCGCCCCGGCACGCCCGCGGCGACCATGGACGGCCAGATCCCCAAGGAGGTCGTCCAGGAGCGCTACGAGCGGCTGGTGGCCCTCCAGGAGGAGATCTCCTGGGAGGAGAACAAGAAGCAGGTGGGGCGCACGCTCGAAGTGCTGGTCGCCGAGGGTGAGGGCCGCAAGGACGACGCCACCCGCCGGCTGTCAGGCCGCGCCCCCGACAACCGGCTCGTGCACTTCGCCGCGGGCCCGGAGACCCCGCGGCCGGGTGACATGGTGACGGTCGAGGTGACGTACGCCGCGCCGCACCACCTGGTGGCCGACGGGCCCGTGCGCGAGCTCAGGCGGACCCGGGCGGGCGACGCCTGGGAGTCCCGCCAGGCCGGTCCTTCGACGGGCTCGGGGGTGCTGCTCGGCATGCCCACCCGGAGCCGCCCTGCTCCTCCTCCCTCGTCGTCGGACACCTGCTCCGCCCGCTGACCCTGGGCCCGTCCCACCGGGCCGGAACCCGCCACCGACTGTCACGGCGGTCGCCGCAGCCGTTCGTCACGGACGTCTGCGCGCAGACGTCGCTCCTCGGCGCCCACCTGCCGAGCGCCCACCTGGCGGGCGCACGGTCGGACGTGCACGGTCGGACGTGCACGGCCGGACGTGCACGGCCGGACGTGCACGGCCGGACGCGCATGGGCGGGACCGTCAGCGGGTGAGGCGCTCGAGGTAGCTGTAACAGGGCCGGCGGCGGAAGTCGTGGAAGGTGGCGCAGGGGTCGATGCCGCGCGCCGACGGCCCCGGGGCGACCGTGCGCCTGTTCGGCGCGGGGTCGTGGG
>NZ_SMLD01000329.1:0-3733 GCF_004352805.1 Nonomuraea mesophila | reverse complement strand
CACCCGGAGAGAGCGCAGGAGAGATGGCAGGAGAGACGACCGGCAGAACCGGTGCCAACGCCCGACACCGCCGGACAAGCAGTGCAAAAGCAGGACAGAACACCTGACACCAGACAGAATCCCTGTTCTGTCGGGTATCGGAAAGGCTCCCGCAGGGACGCCCGGAAAGGGGGTCGCGGCGCCTACAGGCGGTTGACGAACCTCGAGGCGGCCCGCTGGCTCATGCCGGTCTCGCCGCGTACGAGGAAGACGGCCTCACGGATCTGGCCGAGCGCCTTGAGCTCCCGCGCCTGGTCCACAAGATCCACGCTGGGGTTCGGCCGGTTGCGCGGCGCTCTGGTGAGCCGTACGGCCCAGATGATCAACCAGATGGCGGCGGCGGCGATGACGGCCGACAACGCGACGAGGCTCGGGGTGGTGACCTCCAGGGGTGACATGTGTGGGCGTCTTCCCGGGATGGAACGCTTTATGCGACCGCTTCCGTAGTTGCTTGATAATGTGCATTATGTCAAGTTGAGGTGATCCAGAGGGCTCTGACGGTTCGTTTGACGGCCTGTTGATTCGCTGTCCTCGGGGGTTTCCGGCGCTTAGGGTGGGGATTCTGCTATTCGCACCGCGAGAGGAGCAGCACGTGGGGAGTCAGTCGGTGTTATGCCAGGTGTGTCAGGGGGTTCTGCCCGCTTCAGGTAAAGAGGCGTACACGGCGTTGCGGGGGCGGCTGATCGTGTCGAACGGCTACTGCGCGGGCGGGTGCGCCGAGCAGGAGGCCGAGCAGCGGGTGCAGCAGCGTCCGGCGGCGCAGGAGGCCGCGCCGGTTGCTCCGGTGTTTTCGCGGCCGGTGGCGGCTGTTTCGGGTGCAGGGCCGGTCCGGGTGGCGCGTTAGCCGCTGGGGTGCCGGTCGGTGGTGTGCCAGTAGTCGCGGGTGCGTACGGCGAGTCCGTCGGGGTCGAAGGTGACGAAGACGCAGCCTGCGAGTGTGGTGGGGCGGCCGTTGTCGAGGGCGTGGACCTGGAATTCGATGGCGGCGTGGTCGCCGTCGACGAGGGGTGCGGCGAAGGTGACGCGGGGGTCGCTCTCGTCGGCGAATGATCGGGTGATGTAGTCGGCGATGGCGGGTTTGCCCTGGTGGGGTGGGCGGAAGGGCATGCTGGTGTGGACGGCGTCGTCGTGGTAGAGGGCGATGATGGCGTCGGTGTCGTGGTGGGTCCAGCCGTGTTGCCAGGTGTCGGCGAAGCGTTGGGCGGCGGCGCGGGTGTTCATGGTGTTCATTGTGGTGGTCGGGCACCCACGTACCACCCAATAGCACCTATATGGGTATTTCTCCCGTCTTGTGGGTGAGGGTGCGGCGGCAAGCTACGTGAGGACCACTCACCAGCCCCCGAGGGAGAGGATCGCACGTTGCGCGCCATCGATCGGCGAGGAGCCCGCCCCCGGCCACCCGCCGTACGACTCCCCTCCCGCAACGCGCTGCTGGCCATGGCCGACGCGCTGGCCGTACGCTCCGGATGGGCGGGGCGCGAGCGTGAGGCGTCGTGGTTGTTGTCGGCGCGGCCGTCGGCGGTGCAGGCGGCGCGCCGTCTGGCCGTCGCGCGGCTGTCGGCGTGGGGTCTGCGCCGGCAGGCCGAGACCGCCGAGGTGCTCGTCGGCGAGCTCGTCTCCGATGCGTTGCGCCGCTGCGACGGCCGGATCAGGCTCGAACTGCGGGTGGAGGACGGGTTGCTGCGCTGTGAGGTGAGCGGTGTGTTCGCGGGTGCGGGGGCGCGGCCGGGTCCTGCGCCGCATCGGTCGTTGCTGGCGCGGCTGGCGTGCTGCTGGGGGGTCTGCGGGCAGGTGGCCTGGTTCGAGCTGCCGGCCGGCCGCGCCTGCCCGGGTCATTCGCGCGGCGTGGACTGACCGGTTGAGGGGTCACTCCCCTGCCGCGGGCCGGTCCTGGGCGCGGGCCTGCTCCCCCGCCCAGACCGCGATCTGGGAGCGGGAGCTGAAGCCCAGTTTGGCGAGGATGTGCTCGATGTGGCCTTCGGCGGTGCGCTGTGAGATCACCAGGCAGGCGGCGATCTCCTTGTTGGTCAGGCCGCGGGCGACGAGCTGGGCGATCTCGCTTTCGCGGCGGGTCAGCCGGTCCAGCCGCTGTCCGCCCTTGCCGCGGCCGGTGGGCGGCTCCTCCTGCAGGACGTAGGCCAGTGCCTCGTCCAGGGGCATGCGGGCGCCGCGTCGTAGGGCCGTGTTGTAGGCGTCCTCCCCCAGTGTCCGGCGGGTGTCCTGTTCGCAGGCGTCGTGGTAGGCGGCCAGGTGCCCGTAGCCGGACAGGGGTGCGCCGATGGACGCCCACACGGTCTGCAGGATGCCGAGCAGGCGGGCGGCGCGCTGGTGGCGGCGCTGGGTGGCGGCGATCCAGGCGAGTGCTTCGACGGTGATGCCGATGCCGAGGTGGTCGCCGAGGCTGCGGTTGACCGTCAGTGCCTTGCGTTGCAGGTCGGTGGCGCGGCGCAGGTCTCCTTGCCGCCAGGCTTGGATGCCGAGTGCCGTCATGGCGTAGGCGTGGTGCCAGCTTTCGTGGTGGCTCTCGCACAGGGCCAGGCACCGCTCCCCCGCGGCCACGGCGGAGGGTGTGTCGCCGGCGTGGCTGTAGGCCAGTGTGAGCCGGATGAGCGACAGTGCGGTGCCGGCCGGGTCTGCGGAGGCGCGGTGCTGGGCCAGGGCCTGTTCGTACAGGGTGATGGCGTCGGCGGTGCGGCCCTCTTTCATGGCGATCATGCCGGAGAACAGGGCGGCGTAGCCGAGGATGTGCTGGTCGTGCAGGCGCTCCCCCGCGCGGCGGCTGTCGTGCAGCATGGCGGTGGCGGCGGGTTCGTCGGCCTGGATGATGGCCAGCCAGCCGCCGGCCCACAGGGCGCAGGCGCGTACGTCGTCGGGGACGTCGCGGGCGGCGAGTCCCTGTTGGAGCCAGCGGCGGCCTTCAGCCGGGTAATAACTGGTGGTCCAGTGGTAGAGCAGGTCGGTGGCCATGGTCAGGCCGGTGCGTGCGCCGTCCGGTCCGGTGAAGGACTGTTCGAGGGCGGTGCGCAGGTTGGCGTGTTCGAGGTGCAGGCGGGTGAGCCAGTGCACCTGACGGGGGCCGAACAGGTCCGCTCGGGCCCGTGCGGCCAGGTCGCGGTAATAACCTGCGTGCCGTTCGCGCAGCCAGTCCTGCTGGCCTGAGGTGGCCAGGCGTTCGCGGCCGTAGGCGCTGAGGGTGTCGAGCATCCGGTAGCGGACGCCGCACGGGTGGTCTTCGCGTATCAGTACGGATTTGTCGACCAGGCCGATCACCAGGTGGACGATGTCGTGGCGGTCGATTCCGCGGCCGGAGCAGATCGTTTCGGCGGCTTCCAGGTCCAGGCCGCCGGCGAAGGCCGAGACCCGTTCCCACAGGAGTCGTTCTTTGTCCGAGCACAGTGCGTAGCTCCAATCGATGAGGGCTCGTAGGGTCTGGTGGCGGGGTAGTTCTGCGCGTGGTCCCGCGTTGAGCAGGCGGAAGCGGTCGTCGAGGCGGTCGAGGAGTTGCTGGGCCGACAGGGCGCGCAGGCGGACGGCGGCCAGTTCGATGCCGAGGGGCAGGCCGTCGAGGTGGCGGACGATGCGGGCGATGGTGTCGCGGTTGTCCTCGGTGAGGGCGAAGGTGGGCAGGACGGCTCTGGCGCGTTCGGTGAACAGGCGGACGGCGTCGGCCTGGGCGAGGGTGCTGAGGGTCTGT
>NZ_SMLD01000328.1:0-3770 GCF_004352805.1 Nonomuraea mesophila | reverse complement strand
GTTGTGTATAAGAGACAGCCCACACCCCCGCCGCAGCCGCCGCCCTGACCGGCTGGCCGCACCGCCGCGCGGAAGCCGCCCTGGAACGCCTTCAGGACGCCCGCCTTGTCGAACCCGCCGGGCCTGACCGCTACCAGTTCCATGACCTGGTCGGCCTTTATGCCCGCGAACGGGCGCACCAGGACCTGTCCGAGGAGGAGCGCGCCACCGCCGTACAGCGAGTGCTGCACCACTACCTGTGCACCATCTGGACGGTGTGCACCATGTTGAACAGCGATCCCGTACTGCGATGCCCCGTCGAACTGCCCGACTCCCCCTTCAAGGAACTGGCCGAGGCGGAACGATGGATCCAGGGCGAGCGGGACAACCTGATCGCCGTCACGCAGCAGACATTGGCCGGCCCCGACCCGGTGACCGCCGTCGGCCTGGCCATCGGACTCCACTGGCCCTTCAGCTACCAGGGCTGGCACACGCAACTGGCCGACGTCTACGCGCACGCCATCGACGCGGCGGATCGCGTCGCGGCATGGGAGGACAAGGCCCAGCTCCGCAGCTTCCTCGGCTGGGTTCACCGTGATCAGGGCCGCTACGGCGACGCCATCTCGCAACTGAAGACGGCTCTCACCGACTGGGACCGCGCCGGACTGCCTCGTAGGAAGGTGGGAGCCCTCAGCAACCTCGGTGTCATCCACACGATCGTGGGACGTCTCGACGACGCCCTCGCCTCCTTGGAGTCCGCTCTGGCGCTCAACGACGACGCCGAACGCCCCGGGGCCCCGAACGTGCTCCGCAACAACCGGGTGCATGTCTACTTCCGGCAGGGGCGCTTCGACGAGGCGATCGCGGAAGCACGCGAGTTGGTGGAGCTGTGGCCGAAGACGGACCCGTTCGCCGGCGAGGGGTCGGCACTCGACTCGCTGGGCGACGTCTACCGCCATGCCGGCCGGCTGGCCGAGGCGGTGGAAAGCTACACGACGGCGGCGCGGCTGTTCCACGAGTCGAGCTACCGCCTGAAGGAGACCAGATCACGCTGGTGGCTCGGCACTATGCTGCACCGCCTCGGACGCCACGGCGAAGCACGGGAACAGTGGGGGCACTCCGTGAGCCTCCTGTGCGCCGCCCGCCTGCTCACGCCCCGTGAGGCGACCGAGCTCCTCGCCCAGGCCGTGCCCGAAACACCCCAGCCGATCAAGAACCTGCTCTGACCCGCGCACCTCGTCGGCCACGAAACCCCATCGCCCCGGAGGATGACTGAACGATTTGCCCGGCCACGAACAGACCAACCGAGACCGGAAAGCCGGAAGGGGTGCACCGCGATCACGGTGCACCCCTTCCGAGCTGGCGGAGGATGGGGGATTTGAACCCCCGAAAGGTTGCCCTTTACACGCTTTCCAAGCGTGCGCCCTCGGCCACTAGGCGAATCCTCCGCCGACGAGCTTACCTGACTCCGAGACGTACGGAGACCATGTTTTTTCCGGGTCGCCGGGGATGGAGCGAGCACTGCGGCATGAGGCTAGACTGTCAACGGACCCCTCGCGCGGCGTCATCCTGTGAACCTCCCCAGGGCCGGAAGGCAGCAAGGATAAGCGGGCTCTGGCGGGTGTGCGGGGGGTCTCTTCGTTGAGAGCCCCCTCGCAGGCGGGATGGTCGCATGAGCCTTGCGCTTTACCGCAAGTACCGACCCGGGACCTTCGCCGAGGTCAAGGGTCAGGAACACGTCACAGATCCGCTGCGGCAGGCCCTGCGTACGGGCCGGATCAACCACGCCTACCTGTTCAGCGGCCCTCGTGGGTGCGGCAAGACCTCCAGCGCCCGCATCCTGGCGCGCTCTCTCAACTGCGAACAGGGCCCGACGCCCGACCCCTGCGGCGCCTGCGAGTCGTGTGTCGCGCTCGCCCCCACCGGCCCCGGTCACCTCGACGTCATCGAGATCGACGCCGCCTCGCACGGCGGTGTCGACGACGCGCGCGACCTGCGTGAGCGGGCGTTCTTCGCCCCCGTCTCCGCGCGCTACAAGATCTACATCATCGACGAGGCGCACATGGTGACCCGCGAGGGGTTCAACGCGCTGCTCAAGCTCGTCGAGGAACCGCCGCCGCACCTGAAGTTCATCTTCGCGACGACCGAGCCGGAAAAGGTCATCGGCACGATCAAGTCGCGCACGCACCACTACCCGTTCCGGCTGATGCCGCCCGCGACGTTGCGCGCGCTGCTGGAGGAGATCCTCACCTCGGAGAACGTGCCCTTCGAGCCGCCCGCGCTGCCGCTGGTGGTCCGAGCGGGCGCCGGGTCCGCGCGTGACTCCCTGTCGATCCTCGACCAGCTTCTCGCCGGGGCCGACGACGAGGGCATCACCTACGCCAAGGCCGTGTCCCTGCTCGGCTACACCGACGGCGACCTGCTCGACGAGGTCGTCAACGCGTTCGCGGCCCGTGACGGCGGGCAGGTCTTCCACACGGTCAACCGGGTCATCGAGGGCGGCCACGATCCGCGCCGCTTCGCCTCCGACCTGCTCGAACGCTTCCGCGACCTGGTGATCTTGGCCAACGTTCCCGAGGCGGCGTCGAGCGGGTTGCTCGACCGGCCGGCCGACGAACTCGAGCGTCTGGTGCATCAGGCCGCCTCGATGGGGCCGGCCGAGCTCACGCGCGCCGCCGAGGTCTTCAACGCCGGTCTCACCGAGATGCGCGGCGCCACCTCGCCGCGCCTGCTGCTGGAGCTGATGTGCGCGCGGGTGCTGCTGCCCGGCGCGGCGCAGGGCGAGGAGGCGCTGCTCGCCCGCCTCGAACGCCTCGAACGCGGCGGCGCGGTCGCCCAGATGGCCGTCCGAGCCGCGTCAGGGGCCCCCGCGGGTCCCGGTGTGCCGGCGGGATCCGGGGCGCCTGCTGGTTCCGGCCTGTCCGCTGGTTCCGGTACGGCGGCGGGTTCCGGTGTGTCCTCCGGTCCCGGTACGGCGGCGGGTTCCGGCCTTTCCTCCGGTCCTGGTACGGCGGCAAGGGATTCCGGTGCCGCCGGAGGGCCGGGTCAGGGGCGGGTCGCCGCTTCGCCGGTCGGTCAGGATGGTACGGCGACGGCCCAGCCGTCCGACGCCGGTGATGACTGGCCCACGCCTGTTCGTCCTGGTACGGGTGGAGAGCAGCAGGCCGAGAGCGAGGCCCCTGCCGCGGCGGGCGGCGGCGTCGCCCAGCCGCCGGCCGGGGTGGCGGACGCTTCCCAGGGCGCTCCCGCAGCCGGAGGACCGGGGGCGATCCAGGCGCAGTGGGCCAACGTACTGGCGGCTCTGAAGCAGCGCAGCATCGTCGTCTGGGCCAACGTGAGCACCAACGCCCAGGTGGTCGGCGTGGAGGGCAACCTCGTGACGCTCGGCTTCACCCAGGTCGGCGCAATGAAGAACTTCACGGGCGGCGGCAAGGACGCCGTCGTGGCCGCCGCGCTCGGCGACGTGCTCGGCGGCACGTGGCGGGTCGAGGCGGTCGTCGGCGGGTCTCCCGCTCCGCCCGCCTCGCGCGGTCCCGCCCGTCCGCAGCAGCCCTCTCATGGCGGCGGCCAGGGGCCGGCCGCCGCGCAGGGAGCGCCTGCCGCGTCCCACGGCACGCCGGGCTCCCAGGGCCGTACGGCGTCACACGGCGCCTCCCACGGCTCGTCGTCCAACGGCGCCTCCCACGACGATCAGGAATCCGCGGCCAAGGATCCCGGCCAACCTCCGGCCGCACCTCCAGGGCCCCCGACGACCGACGAGTCGTGGCCGGAGGTTGGCCGGGATCCTTGGC
>NZ_SMLD01000327.1:0-3833 GCF_004352805.1 Nonomuraea mesophila | reverse complement strand
GTCACGAACGCCCCCACGGCCCCCGCCCCGCCGAAGGTCAGCGCGGCCGTGACGGCGTGCGCGAACGACGACGTCCACGACGGCAGTGACTCCCCGGCCAGCCGGAAGGCCACCAGCACTCCGGTCGCCGCCAGCGCCACCCGCCGGCCCGGACGGACGCCCACCAGCTCCAGCGCGCGGGCCGACCAGGCGAGCAGGCCCAGCGAGATGAGCACGACGACCCCGACGGCCGGCACCAGGCATCCCCAGTCCTCGCAGCCGACCCCCGCCCATGCCAGGCGCACGGTCGCCCACCACAGCACCCCGAGCGCGGCGCACACCGCGGCCGCCCGGCCCATACGCCTCGTCATGAACTCATCGTCCCATCAGGACGGATGGGCGGCCCGGCGCTCGTCCGCTTCCGCCTCCGCGTCACGGCCGAGGGCCCGCAGGGCGACGGCGCGGTTGGCGTACAGGTCGGGCTGGGGCTGCAGGTCGATGGCCCGCGACAGATCCTCGGCCGCGCCCGGCACGTCTCCGGCGGCGAAGCGCAGCACCCCCCGGTTGCCCCAGGCGGCGGCCAGCCGGGGCGCCTGCTCGATGGCGAGGTCCAGCGCCACCCTGGCCTCGGCGAGCCGGCCCGCCGTGGTCTCCAGCTGGCCCAGCACCGTGAGCAGGTGCGGGTTGCCGGGCGCCAGCGCGAGCCCGGCCCGGACGTCACGCCCCGCCTCCGCGTCCCGGCCGCAGGCCGCCAGCAGGCCCGCCCGGTTGATGTACGCGTCCACGTATGAGGGGTCGAGTTCGATCACCCGGCCCAGGTCGGCCAGCGCCCCCTCGACGTCCCCGCGCACGGTACGCAGTTCGGCCCGGTTGTAGTGCGCCTCGGGCAGCGGCGGCCCCGCCCGCATGGCCCGCTCGAAGTCGGCCAGCGCCTCCTCGTGCCGGCCGAGCGCGAACAGCAGGTGCCCGCGCTCCAGGTAGTAGTCGGGAAAGGCCGGGTCGACGGCGATCGCGGCGGCGTAGTCGTCCAGCGCCTCCTTGGCGCGCCCGAGCGCGGACAGCAGCTGCGCCCGGTTCGCCAGCAGCACCATCCGGTGCAGCGGGTGCCGCTCCCCCAGCTCGCCCGCCAGCTCGATGGCCGACTCGACCAGCGACAGCGCGACGTGGAGCCGGCCGTGCCGCAGCTCGATCAGCGCCAGGCCGTTGCGGTCGAACCCGAGTTTGAAGGCCCGTGTCATGGGGTCGGGCAGGAGCGTGGAGATGGCGATCGCCTCGTTGACCCATCGCCTGGCCCTGGCCAGGTCGCGGCGGGCGGGGTCGCGGTGGCGGGCGTCCAGCATGGCGGTGCCGTACGCGCTGGCGGCGTGCATCTCCGGGTCCTGGCTGACCTCGCGCACCCGCTCCCACACGGCGAGGGCGTCACCGGTGCGGTCGAGCCCGCCCAGCGCGGTCGCCGTACGCTGGGCGAAACCCCACCAGCGCGCGCCGCCCGGCTCGGTACGCGACATGCCGAGCTCTCCCAGCTCGGCGACGGCGTGCAGGAAACCCTCACGTACGCACCGGTCCACCACGGCCCACAGCTCGTCGGCGTCGCGGTCGTCGGGCGGGTGCCGCGGCCCGCCGGAGAAGACGGTGATCGCCAGCGTGGCGGGCGGGATCCGCCGCATCATGACGTCGAGCAGTTCGACGTCCGTGGGGTCGGCCTCGACCGCGTTGCCCACGACGAGCTCCCGCCCGGGAGGCACGACGTCGCGGACGAACTCGGTGAGCCCGTTGGCCAGCCGCAGCGTACGCCGGGGCGCGGGCACGAGGATGCGTTCGTCGTCGGGCAGGTCCGCCTCGACCGTCATGCGCGTGGCGGGCACGAGCCCCGCGAGCTCGGGCGCGGCCGCTCTGATCTCGATGTCGTACGCCGCCACGAGGTCACGGGAGCGTTCCAACGCGAGCGGCACCAGATGCCGTAACAGGGCGGCGGCCACGGTGTACGGGCCACGCGGCCGCCGGTGCCCGTCGATCACCGGCATCAGCAGTCGCGCGGTCTGCATCCGGGCCTGCGGTTCGCCCGGGACCCTGTGGTGAGACCTCTCCTCGGTCACCCCTTGTGAATGACGCTGGAGGTTCCCGCGAGCCGTACGGTGCCAGGCTTGCGGACAATGATGCGCTTCATGACGTACCTCTCCACTCCGGGGGTAATTTCCTATTATTAGGACACCCCACCGAATATCAAGGTGCATGCTAAACAAGTGGCGGATTAGCGGATAAAATCACTCGCCTATTGATCGGCATTTCTTCGCTATTGAGAGCGAAACCATCGGTGTAATCCTGTGGTACGCGTACGTTCGGACTGCTCCATCAAGTCGCACAGGCACCTGCCGAGCAACGTGACCGACTGGCAACAGCCGGGCCCGTGCAGATTGCGCGCCCTGACGATGATGGTGGCCCGCTCGATCAGCCGCTCGAGGCTCGGCTCGCCGCCTCCCTTGAGCGAACGGGTGTGCCAGGGGCACCTGTCGGTGTCACCGCAGGCCGTCTTGGCGATGACCGGCGAATGCCTGCCGTCCAGCCGCAGCGGATCAGCCCGCTTGACCCTCAGGTCGGCGAGCCTCTGGGCGGCGGTCCTGGTGGCGTTCACGAGCAGGTCGCGATGGCCGCACCCACGGCGCAGGACCGCGGCCCTCGCCGCCGCCCTGGCCGGCAGCGCCAGCAACATCGCCGCCGCCATGAGCCCGCCCCCGACGACCATGCTCCAGCCCATCGCCTCGTCGAACCAGATCACCGCGATCGCGGCCACCCAGACGGGCTGCGACGACATCAGGATCGCGCTGGGCACGGCGGGCACGTGCGCCTGGCCGTACGAGCGGGCCAGGAAACCCAGCGCGCACGAGACCACCGACAGGTGCGCCATGACCCACCAGTCGTGCACGCCGGTCGGCAACACGATCCCGTCGCGCACGGCGAAGCCGCCCGTGAGCAGCCCTATGGTGAACAGCTGGATGACGGTGAGCGCGTACGCGTGGAAACCCACCCCGCGGCTGGACAACTGCGCGAGCAGGAGCGTGTGGCCGGAGTAGAGGGCGGCGGCGGTCAGCGTGACACCAAGAGCGAGCACCGAGACCTCGTGCTCCTCCATGCCCTGCAGCAGCGTGAACACCATCATGCCGGCCAGCGCCAGCACGACCCCGGCCCAGATCCGCCGCGGCACGCTCGCCTTGTGCAGGATGAGCGCCAGGATCGGCGTGATCACCACGCTGCAGCCCACCGCGAACCCGGACACCGCCGACGGCAGCCCCTGCAGGGCGACCGCCTGCCCGACCTGCCCGAGCCCGAACATGACTCCGAGTACGGTCCCGTAGATCCACGTCACCCTCGGAAGGCCCCGAAGGCAGCCGGGCCTGATGGCGAGCAGCGTCAGCGCCGCGAGCACGTAACGCTCCGCGAGCAGATCCTCGACCGGCAGGCGGTCGATGAGATCCTTCATCAGCGGGAAGGCCGACCCCCAGGCGGCGCTGACGAACAACAGAAGCACAGCTCCCAGGAGGGGGCGGGGAGCGGGCAAGACTGCCATGCCCAAAAGCATCTCACTACTATTCGCAGCCGTAGATGTACAGTGAGCAGCCGGTGATGGTCCTCTACAACTCGGTGTTAAGAGCCTCACCCGCGGGTTCGTACTTCCTTATCCGTCACCGTGAATGTCGGCCGCCGCTGACAGATCCGTCACGCCGATCATCCGGGATGGTCCGCTTTGCGCGACAGCCGTCCGTCACGCTCCGTGACGGGACCCGTCGGCGCGGAGGCGCCGGAAATTCGGGGAGAAGTCACCCGAGGAGGGGGTTCGGCCCCGGAGGGGGTGGGGC
>NZ_SMLD01000326.1:0-3908 GCF_004352805.1 Nonomuraea mesophila | reverse complement strand
GCCCACCCCTGTCCCTGGCCGCCGCGACCGTGCTGCCGGCCAGGGACAGGGGTGGGCCGGGGGTGGCGTTCCAGCTGCTGGTCTGCCCGATGCTCGCCGATCGCAACACGACACCGTCCAGCCGGGAGTTCACCGAGGCCGTGGTCTGGGACAGGCCCACCAACCTCTACGGCTGGAGGGCTCTGCTCGGCGACGCGATCGGCACGGACGACGTCTCCCCGTACGCGGCCCCGGCCAGGGCGGCCGACCTCGCCGGGCTGCCGCCGCGCGCTGCGGCTGGCGCGGGCGGGGGTGTCGACGGAGTTCCACCTGTATCCCGGGGCGTTCCACGGGTTCGACATCATGGTGCCCGGCGCCGCGCTCAGCCGCAGAGCCGCGGAGACGCGGGCGGCGGCCCTGGAACGGGTGCTGCACCGCTGACCCCTGGCACGCCAACCAAGCGTGCGCTAGGTTGGTTGTGTGGATCTCGACTTCTCCCCGGCCGAACGGGCCTTCCGAGCCGAGGTTCGTGACTGGCTGCGCGCGCACGTGCCGCGACCGCTCCCGCCCATGGACACCGCGGAGGGCTTCGCGGCACACCGCGCGTGGGAGGCGCTGCTGGCCGGCGCGCGGCTGTCCGTCGTCTCCTGGCCCGAGCGGTACGGCGGACGCGGCGCCTCCCTCATCGACTGGCTGATCTTCGAGGAGGAGTACTGGGCCGCCGGGGCCCCCGCCCGGGTGACCCAGAACGGCATCTTCCTGCTGGGGCCGTCCCTCCTGAGGTTCGGCACGCCCGAGCAGCGCGACCGCTGGCTGCCGCGGATGGCGAGGGGCGACGACGTCTGGGCGCAGGCCTGGTCGGAGCCCGAGGCGGGCAGCGACCTGGCCGCCCTCACCTCCAGGGCCGAGCCCGTTCCCGGCGGCTGGCGGCTGTACGGCCACAAGACGTGGAGCTCCCGCGCCGCCCACGCCACCCACGGGTTCGGCCTCTTCCGCACCTCCGGCACGCGCCACCACGGCCTCACGTACGTCATGTTCCCCATGGACGACGTCGCCGTGCGGCCGATCGCGCAGCTCGACGGGCTGCCGGGGTTCGCCGAGCTGCACTTCGACGGGGTGTTCGCGCCGGAGTCGATGGTGCTGGGCGAGCCGGGCGACGGATGGCGGATCGCGATGGCCACCACCTCGTCCGAACGCGGCCTGACCCTGCGCAGCCCCGGACGTTTCCTCGCCACCGCCGACCGGCTCGTCGCGCTCGCCCGTGACGCGGGCTCTGCCACCGCCTCTGCCACCGCCTCTGCCACCGCCTCGACCCTCGACCCGGCCCTCGCTGATCGGGCCGCCCGATGCTGGGTGGACGCGGAGGCGTACCGGCTGCACACGTACGCCACCGCGCGGCGGCTCATGGCAGGCGAGGAGGCCGGGCCGGAGGCCAGCATGGGCAAGGTGTTCTGGTCCGAGCTGGACCTGCGCATGCACACCCTCGCCATGGACCTGCTCGGCGACCGGGCGGGAGACACGGCCTGGCTGGACGGGTTCCTGTTCGCGCTGGCGGGCCCCATCTACGCCGGCACCAACGAGATCCAGCGCACCATCATCGCCGAACGTGTCCTCGGGCTGCCCAGGGCGGGGGCGCGGCCGTGAACTTCGGCTTCACCGATGACCAGCTCGCCCTGGGCGCGACCGTACGCGACGTGCTGCGGGCGCACTGCCCGCCGTCCGCGCTGCGCACCGAGCGGCGGCCCGCCTGGAAACAGCTCGCCGGCCTCGGCTTCTTCGGGCTGCTGCTGCCCGACGGGTCCGGCGGCCTGGCGTTGTCGCCGGCCGACGTCCTGCCCGCGCTGGAGGAGACCGGGCGGGCGTGCCTTCCCGGGCCCGTCGTGGAGACCGCCGTGCTGGCGCCGTACCTGGTGGCGCACCTGCCCGGCCTGGCCTCCGGCGCGGTGTGCGTGAGCGTGCTGCCTCCGGGACAGGCGTACGCGCCGGACGCCGACCTGGCCGACCTGCTGGTGGTGGCGCGGGCGGGCGGCTGGCACCTGGTCCGCAAGGAGTCCGTACGCCTAGAGCCCCGCCCCGGCGTCGACCCGTGCCGGCCGCTGTTCGAGGTGGCCTTCGACGTGTCGGAGGAACGGGCAGCGCCGGTCGGGCCCGCGCTGCTCGCCGCCACCGTCGCCACGGCGGCGCAGCTCATCGGGGTCGCCAGGGAACTGCTCGCGGTCACCGTCGCGTACGCGCGGGCCAGGACGCAGTTCGGGGCGGCCATCGGGTCGTTCCAGGCCGTCAAGCACCGGCTCGCGGACGTCGCCGTGGCCGTCGAGTTCGCCGCGCCCCTCGTGCACCGGGCGGCCCTCGCGGTGGGAGGGCCGGTGGGAGGGCCGGCGGGAGGACCGGCCGGGGTGCCGCTGCCCAGCGCCGAACGCGACGTCAGCGCCGCCAAGGCCGCCGCGGGCGAGGCCGCCGGCCTGGCGGCGCGGGTGGCGCTGCAGGTGCATGGGGCGATCGGGTACACCGAGGAGCTGGATCTGCGGTTCTGGCTCGCGCGGGCCTGGTCGCTGTCCGCCGCGTACGGCACGACGGACGCTCACCGCGCACGCCTGCGCACCGCCGTGCTGGGCGGCGGCCCCGGGCGGTATCCGTGAAGTTCGGTGTTCCGCTCGGGCTGCTGCATCCCGCCGCGTGGAAGGACGTGGCGGTGGCCGCGGACGAGCTCGGCTTCGAGTCGGTGTGGCTGCCCGAGCACCTGGTCTTCGCCACCG
The DNA here is from genome assembly GCF_004352805.1 of Nonomuraea mesophila. NCBI lineage: Bacteria > Bacillati > Actinomycetota > Actinomycetes > Streptosporangiales > Streptosporangiaceae > Nonomuraea > Nonomuraea mesophila. The sequence goes on along the minus strand of NZ_SMLD01000326.1, from coordinate 1,173 downwards.
ACCTGTCGCTCGCCGGCTACCCGGGGGCCACCGCGCCGGGGATCAGACCGGGCACGCCGCTGTTCGACGCGCCCGCGTACCTGTGCTGGCTCGCCGCGTTCACCTCCCGCGTCAGGCTCGGTACGGCGGTGCAGCTCCTCGCCCTGCGGCACCCCTTCGTGTCGGCGCGGGCGTTTGCCACGCTGGACGTCGTCTCCTCGGGACGGGCCATCTGCGGGGTCGGCGCGGGCTGGTATCGGGGGGAGTGGGAGGCGGCCGGCATCCCGTTCGGCACGCGCGGGGCGCGGCTGGACGAGGCGATCGAGGTGGTCAGGCGGCTCTGGAGCGAGCCGGTGATAGCTCATTCCGGGAGGTTCTACTCATTCCCGGAGGTCGCGTTCGAGCCGAAGCCGGTGCAGCGGCGGCTGCCCGTGCTCGCGGGTGGGGAGTCGGCCGCCGCGCTGCGCCGGGCGGCGCGGCTCTGCGACGGCTGGATCAGCATGCCGCACACGATCGAGTCGATCAGGCCGCAGCTCGACCGGCTCGGGCCGGGGGTGCCCGTGACGGCGCACGCCTACGCGCCGGCCTCCCCTGGCGAGGTGGCCGCCTGGGAGGCGCTCGGCGTGGAACGGCTCATCGTACGGCCGTGGACGCGCGGCCGCGACGCCGTCGCCGGGCTGGCCGGCTTCGCCGCCGACCACGGGCTCACGTAGGGCCGCGCGGTGGGAGGCCACCGGTCAGGCGCGGTGGCGTCGCCTGAGGCCCGAGCGGTGAGGGAGGCCGGTCAGGCGCGGTGGCGTCCCCTTCCTGGACGGGTGGTGCCCGCGCCGGCGAGCTGACGGCCGGCGTACGGCGCCCTGGTGGGTTGCGGCGCACCGCCGGGGCGGGAAGCGTGGACGTCCGGCGAGCCGGGCTGCTGGCGGCGGTGGCGTCGGCCGCGCGACGGCAGGTCGGACGCGAACGCGGGCTCCTCGGCCAGCCGCTCGTGCCGCCGCCTCCGCCCGCGATAGGGCCCACCGGAAGCACGGTCCGCACCCCCGCCGGACGCGCCGCCGGAGGTATGGCCGGGTACGGCGCCGTCGGGGAACCAGCCGGCGCCGACGGGGCCGGCGAGCGGTCCGGGCGCTCCGGCGAGGGCCGCTGTGGCCGGGGCGGGGAAGGCGTCGTGGCGGCGGCGCCAGTTGCTCCCCGCGG
>NZ_SMLD01000325.1:0-4062 GCF_004352805.1 Nonomuraea mesophila | reverse complement strand
CCCCACAACCCCGCAAGTCCGCAACCCCGCCAGCCCGCAACCTCGCGAGTCCGTGAGGTCCAGGAGCCTGGCGCGGTTCGCGAGGTACCGGAGTGTGCGAGGTCAGAGGCCCTTGAGGAAGGTGGCCGCCACCGGGGCGGCCACCGACCCGCCGCCGCCACCGCCCTCCACGACCACCGCGAACGCCACGTCATCCTTGAACCCGATGAACCAGGCGTGGCTGTCGAGCTTCTCCCCGGTGCCGTATTCGGCGGTGCCGGTCTTGCCGTGCGTGCCCGCGGGCAGGCCGGCCGCCTTCGCGGTGCCCTTGGTGACCACGGCGGACATCATCTCGTGCATGGCGTCCTTGACGCCCTGGGGCAGCTTGCGTTCGGAGGTCTTCTGCTTGAGCTCGGGCACCAGCGTCGGCGGCCGCCACGTGCCGTCGGCGATGGCCGCGGCCACCGACGCCATCGACAGCGGGCTCGCGGTGATCCTGCCCTGCCCGAACGACTCCGCGGCCAGCTCGGCGTCGGACTCGGCCTTGGGGAAGCTGGCCTCGGTGGCGGGCACGCCGATGTTGAGCGGCTGGTTGAAGCCGACGGACTCGGCCGCCTTCAGCAGCTTGTCGGAGCCCAGTTCCCGCTGGGCCAGCGGCGCGAACGTGGTGTTGCACGAGTGGGCGAACGAGTCGAGGAACGACACCGACCCGAACTCCGCCTTGCCGGAGTTACGGATCTTCAGCCCGCCGACGGTCGCGTATTTCGGGCACGTCACCTTGTCCTGCGCCGACACCCCGGCCGCCAGCAGCCCGATCGCGGTGACCGCCTTGAAGGTCGAGCCGGGCGCGTAGCGGCCGTCCAGCGCCCGGTTGAAGCCGCCCTTGTTGTTGACCACGGACAGGATCTCGCCGCTGGACGGCTTGATCGCCACCATCGACGCCGGCTTCTCGATGTCCTTGACCGCGTCGACCGCGGCGTCCTGCACCTTAAGATCGAGCGTCGTGCGGACGGGTTCGCCTTCCTTGCCCTCGATGGTCTCCAGGGTCTTGCCGCCGAGCCGGATCTCCGTGGACGGCGTGCCGGCCAGCTGCTTCTGGAACGTGCGCTGCAGGCCGTGGTGCCCGATGGTCTGCCCGGGCCGGTAGGCGGAGCCGAGCTTGGCGACGTCTTTCTTGGTGGCCGCGTCGAGGTAGCCGACGAGCTGCTGCACCGAACCGCCGACGGTGCCGGTGTCGATGCGCCCGCCGTCGGCGTCGGTGATCTCGGCGCGCTCGGGCCAGTGGGTCTTCAGCTCGAACGTCGCCCCCTCGGTCATCGACGGGTGCAGGGTCGAGGGTTTCCAGTCGATCTTCCAGGTGCGGTCGGCCACCTTGAGGTCGATCTTGCCTTCGTAGACCCAGGTGCCGACGTCCTTCAGCGTCAGGCTCGCGGTGTAGGGGGCGCTGGCCTGGTCGTCGCCCTCGGTGATCTGGCCGAGCCGGATGAGCGTCGACTCGACGGCGAGTGCCTTGCGCTGCTGATCGTACGCGCTGAACTGCTGCGGCGCGGCCAGCTCCGCCGCCATGGCGGCCTTGTCTCCCGCCTGCCACGCGGCGGCGAAGCGCTGCGCCGTCTCGGCGGGCGTGCCCCTGGTGTGCAGCACGTAGTAGGCGCCCCCGCCCGCGGCCCCCACCGCGAGCACGGCGGCGACGGACACGATCGCGATCGTACGACCTCGCGCCACTGCATCAGCCCCCTTGTCCTCGATGCCGGGCGGCCCGGCTCATGGTGTGCCGTTGGCGGCGGCCTTGAGGCTCGACGCGTACGCCGGCACGTATTCCTGCCCTGACAGTTTCCGGATGGCCGCCATGATCTCATCGGTCACCCGGCGGCGGTCACGTGCTTTGGTGTGGTCGCCGTCGAAGCGCATGGGCGCCCCGATGGCGATGCCGATCCGCGCCGGCCTCGGCACCGAGGTGCCGGGCGGCAGCACCCTCTCGGTGCCGCTGAGCGCCACGGGCAGCACGGGGGCGCCCGTCTTGAGCGTCAGCCAGGCCACGCCGACCTTGCCGCGGTAGAGGCGGCCGTCGGGGGAGCGGGTGCCCTCGGGGTGGATGCCGAACAACTCTCCGCGCTCCAGCAGCGCGGCGGCGTCGTCGAGCATGCCCTGGGCGGCGCGCGCGCTCTCGCGGTCGATCGGCAGGCTCCCGCCCAGCCGCATGAAGAACCCGGAGACCGGGTTGCCGTCGAAGTATTCGTTCTTGGCGGTGAACGTCACGTGCCGCGGCAGCAGCGCGGGCAGCAGGAACGAGTCGAGCACCGACAGATGGTTGGCGGCCAGGATCGCGGGCCCGCTCCTCGGCACGTGGGACGCGCCGGTGAGGTGCGGCCTGCACATCGCGTGTGCCAGTGGTGCGGCGGCGAACTTGACCACTTCGTACAGCAACGAGCTCTCCTGCGATCATCGGGCGGTCGGCCACCCCACCATAAAGCAGGCGCCCCGCCGCTGGGCGGGACGCCTGAAAAGCTGTTAAGGCCGATGTGGCGGTCGCCTCCTCGGCGAGATGCACAACACGGCTCCAGCCGAACGGTATTCCGTGAAGGCGGTAATTTGCGGCCCGGGGGACACAGACCACATCGGCCTTTTGATGCTAACGGACATCCGGCGACGCGGATTCCATACACCCCAAAGAATCGGTCACGTTCGGGTCCAGTGTGGTTGCGCAACGTGGAAGACCCGCTGCTCACGGCCACGCAGCGCCACTTCGGCGAATTGCCACAAAATCGCACCGGTCGGCGCGTGGATCACGATCGAGGGGCCCAGCGGCATCTGCAACAGCCTGCCCTGCCAGCGCGGCACACCCGGCGCCAGGAAGCGCTCCAGCGGCACCGCGTGCACCGAGGCCACCTCGCGCGGGTCGGCCACCGGCTCCTGCCGCCCGCCGAACGCCACCACCGGCGTGATCACGAACCCGGAGTCGGTGACGAAGTCGTCGAGCAGCCCGGCCACCTCGACCCCGGTGACGCCGGTCTCCTCGGCCAGCTCGCGCAGCGCCGCGTCCACCGGCCGCTCGCCGTCGTCGAGCCGCCCGCCGGGCAGCGCCCACTGCCCGGGGTTGCGGCCGTGCGGCGCCCGCTTGATCAGGATCGTGTACGGGTGGCGCTCGGCGTCCTCCAGCACGCACACGGTGACGGCGGCCCTGCGCACCCCGCCGACCGGCGGCACCTGCCTGCGGTCGAAGGCGGCCAGATGGGCGATGATCTGCTCGCGCAGCACGTCAATGGGCGACAGCACGCCACAAGGATCTCATGGCGTGTGCGAGACGCGCGGGACCGCGCCGAGAGGGAAGAATCGTCAGGCGTACGAGCCGCTCACGACCAGGTAGCCCAGCACGAAGCCGACGATCATCCCCACCCCGGCGGCGACGGCGGCCCACTTGCCCAGGGGCTCGCCGCGCGAGTGCCCGACGATGCCGAGCACGATGCCGGCCAGGCCGAACACGATCGGGACGAACAGCACGGCCACCGCGGCGCAGACGAACCCGATGATCGACAGCACCTGGTCGGCCGGCCGCCGCTGCTGGGGCGGCTGCGGGTAGGGCGGCGGCTGGGACCATCCGGCAGGGGGGTCGCCGCCGTGGGGCGGGTCAGGGGGAGCGGTCACTGCACTGGCTCCTCTCCGAGGCGTGAATCACATCACACCTCGCCGTGGAGGCTCTGTCGAGCCGATGGACCGGAACGGTCACCTTTCAGCAGAGCTGGAGGCAGCGGCCGCGCGTGCACGATGTCGAGCCGGGAGACGGCGCGGGTGAGGGCGACGTACAGGCGGTTCAGGCCGCGCCGCTCGGCCTCGGCGATGGCGGCGGGCTCGGCCACGATCACGTGGTCGAACTCCAGCCCCTTGGCCATCGTGGCGGGCAGCACCGTCAGCCGCCCGCCCGTGTCGAGGCCCGTGTCGAGGCCCGTGTCGAGGGCCGTGTCGAGGCCCGTGTCGAGGGCCGCGTCGCGCAGCGCGGACGTGAGCGCTTCCACGTCCGCGCCGGCCGCGATCACGCCGACCGAGCCCTCGAACCGCAGCGCCTCGCGTGCCGCCGCCACCACC